>CAZHSA010000190.1:0-7513 GCA_964535135.1 uncultured Kordia sp. | reverse complement strand
TGTTGTATGTCGGGAAAGCAAAAAACTTGAAAAAACGCGTTTCATCCTATTTCAACAAAAATCATGAATATGGAAAAACAAGAGTACTCGTAAAAAAAATTGCGTCCATAAAACATATCGTGGTCGCAACAGAAACAGATGCATTGCTACTAGAAAACAATCTCATCAAAAAATACCAACCGAGATACAATGTATTGTTGAAAGATGACAAATCGTATCCTTGGATTTGTATCAAAAAAGAACGCTTTCCAAGAGTATTTCAAACACGCAGAGTCATCAAAGATGGATCGGAATATTTTGGGCCATACACCAGCGTAAAAACGGTTCGGACATTGCTAGACCTTATCAAAGGACTCTATCCGTTACGAACGTGTAATTACGATCTATCACACGAAAAAATAAACGCAGGCAAATACAAAGTCTGTCTCGAATATCATTTGGGCAATTGTTTAGGGCCGTGCGAAGGCTATCAAACAGTAAAAAGTTACGATGAGCAAATTGTTGCCATTCGCAAAATACTAAAAGGAAACTTCAAAGATTCGTTGCTTCAATTCAAAACGCAAATGAAAGCGCATGCGGAAGCAATGGAATTCGAAGAAGCGCAAAAAGTCAAGGAAAAAGTAGAAATCTTAGAAAACTATCAAGCAAAATCGACCATTGTCAATCCGAAAATCAACAATGTAGATGTATTTTCTATTATCTCTGACGAAAGCTTCGGCTACATCAACTTCTTGCAACTTTCTTTAGGCTCTATTGTGCGTTCGCACACCATGGAAATCAAGAAAAAACTAGACGAAACGGACAAAGAACTACTAGAATTGGCCATCACAGAAATACATCAACGTTTTCAAACCAATTCCAAAGAACTCTATGTACCTTTTGAAGTGGAAGTTGGTGAAAAATTCAAAATTACCATTCCAAAACTAGGCGACAAAAAACACATCTTAGACTTATCGTTACGAAACGCGAAATATCACAGAATGGAACGTTTCAAACAAATAAAACTGACGGATCCTGACAAACATGTAAATCGCATCATGTCGCAAATGAAAAAAGATTTACGACTTTCGGTAGAACCGCGACATATAGAATGTTTTGACAACTCTAACATTCAAGGAACAAATCCTGTGGCGGCGTGCGTAGTATTCAAAAACGGAAAGCCGAGTAAAAAAGAGTACCGACATTTCAACATTAAAACAGTTGTGGGACCAGATGATTTTGCGTCGATGGAAGAAGTAGTATATCGCCGTTACAAACGTTTATTAGAAGAAGAGCAACCGTTGCCGCAACTCATCGTTATTGATGGCGGAAAAGGACAACTTTCCTCATCGTTAAAAAGTTTAGATGCTTTAGGTTTGCGCGGAAAAATCGCCATCATCGGAATTGCGAAACGTTTGGAAGAAATATACTATCCAGGTGATTCCATTCCGTTATATTTAGACAAAAAAAGTGAATCGCTCAAAATCATACAACATTTACGCAACGAAGCGCACCGATTCGGAATTACATTCCACAGAAATAAACGAAGCAATTCGGCGTTAAACTCACAGCTAGAAACCATTCCAGGAATTGGCGAAAAAACCATTGTAGAATTGCTAAAAAAGTTCAAATCGGTCAAGCGAATTTCGGCAGCATCACTCGAAGAAATTTCAGCCGTGGTAGGAAATAGCAGAGCAAAAAAAATATATGACAACTTTCAAAAAAAATAATGCCAAAATATGAAGCGATGGATATTCATCTGCATAACAATATTGAGTGTTTCGCATACATTCGCACAAAAAAAAGACACTGCTAAAAAACAGGACGTTCGCGTTGGTTTGGTGTTGAGTGGCGGTGGTGCAAAAGGCTTGGCGCATATTGGCGCGCTCAAAATCATAGACAGTCTGGGCATTCGTGTAGATTATGTGGGCGGAACCAGTATGGGCGCAATTGTAGGTTCGTTGTACGCTTCAGGATATACAGGAAAACAAATTGATTCTATCTTTAAAAAAACGAACTTTGAAGTCCTCATTCAAGATGAATTGCCGCGTTCTGCCAAAACGTTTTACGAAAAGGAAGATGCTGAACGGTATGCAATTACGTTGCCGTTCAATAACTTTAAAGTCACATTTCCATCGTCTATTTCCAAAGGGCAAAATGTCTATAACAAACTAGCAAAACTGCTCTTGCATGTAGAAGATATTGACGATTTTAGCAAATTGCCAATTCCGTTTCTTTGTATTGCATCCGACATAGAAAAAGGCGAACCAGTCATTTTGGAAAAAGGATATTTACCAGATGCCATTACCGCTAGTGGCGCATTTCCTTCACTATTTGAACCCATTCCTATGGGCGATCGTTTATTGATTGATGGTGGCGTGACTAACAACTACCCAATCAACGAAATAAAAGCGAAAAACATAGACATTATCATTGGTGTAGACGTGCAAGATGGATTGGCCGAAAGAGACAAACTGCAATCGGCACCAAGTATTCTAACGCAGATCAATAACTTTCGTACGATCAATGACATGAAAGTCAAAAGAAAACAAACCGATGTATACATTCGTCCAGACATACGAGGGTTTTCCGTTATTGCTTTTGACGAAGGTCGCGAACTCATTACCCGAGGCGAAAATGCGGGAAGAGCTCAATTGGAAGCATTACAAAAAATTGCAGCGCAACAACAACAAAAACGCAATGTTTTACCAGTAAAAGCAAAAGATTCTATAGATATAAATTATATCCACTTGCGTGGGAATGATAACTTTCCACGTTCATATGTGCGCGGGAAACTTCGTTTTAAAACGCCCACACGAATACCATTCAAAAAATTTACCGAAGGTATTGGAAATTTGGCAGCCACAGGAAACTTTACAGGAATTCGTTATCAACGCATCCGAAATGAAAAAGGTGAACCCGACCTAATTTTGAATCTGCGAGAAAAACCGAATACGATGTTTTTACGTTTAGCGGCACATTACGATGATGTATACAAAACTGCTGGGTTGATCAATGTAACAAAGAAAAAATTACTCTTCAATAATGATGTTGCCTCGTTCGATTTTATCATAGGCGATAACATTCGCTACAATTTTGAATATTACCTTGACAAAGGGTATTATTGGAGTATTGGTGTAAAATCGCGCTTCAACACCTTTGAACGCGGTATTAACTTTGACTTGGTTTCCGATGATACTTCCAACCCAAACTTAAACAGGATAGATATTGCAGTTTCTGACTTTACCAATCAGTTATACTTCCAAACGGTGGTTAGAGAGGAATTTGTATTTGGAATTGGTGGCGAGCACAAACGCTTACGAATTGCTTCAGAAACTATTGGTGATAATGATAATGAAGAAACGGTTTTTGAACGGAGCGACTTTCTAAGCACCTTTGCGTTCTTAAAACTAGATACCTACGATAACAAATATTTTCCATCGGACGGATTGTTCTTTTCAGGAGACTTTCATTGGTATCTCTACTCAACCGATTACAACAAAAACTTTGAACCTTTTTCACTGGCGAGTGCCAAAATTGGCTATGCAACGCCGTTATTCAGCAATATTTCGTTGAATATTTCGTCGGAAGGTGGATTTAAACTTGGAGAGCCAGGAACGACTTCGTTGGATTATGTTCTCGGTGGATTTGGCAACAACTTCATCAACAATTACATTTCGTTCTTAGGATATGACTTTCTCAGTTTTGCAGGAGACAGTTTTGTAAAAGGAACGCTTACGCTAGACTATAATTTCCTGACCAAACATCACGTAAACTTCACAGCAAACTACGCCAATGCAGGAGAAAATATATTTGATACGGGAGAATGGTTTTCCATCCCAGATTTCAACGGCTATGCTTTTGGTTATGGCTTAGAAACCTTTTTTGGACCATTACAAATAAAATATTCATGGTCACCAGATGTAAAAAAAGATCAACTCTACTTTAGTTTTGGTTTTTGGTTTTAGTATTGAAGTTTATCAAAATTCATCTTAAAATAATCCTCAAACATAACATCAATCATAAAAAATCTCCAAATAATTACGATATTTGTGTACAGATGATAAAAAATCTCTGTTAAAATATTAAGAGTGAAACCTTTTTGGAACGACTTACTAGCGCATTTACACTATCTTATCAAGCGAAATCCTGAATAAGACAGCGTTGTTTTTTGCTAAATGTGAACGCAGTTCTTCACATTTTTCTATATCTTATTACACCAATTTTTACGAGTACAAAAAAATAACACTATGCCTTTTTACCATAGACTAGGAAATATTCCACCAAAACGCCACACAATATTTAGAAAACCCAATGGCGATTTATATTACGAACAACTTTTTGGAACAATTGGTTTTGACGGAATGTCTACCAACAGTTACCACGAACACCGACCAACACAAGTCAAAGAAATTCGCAAGCAATACAGCGTGAAACCGAAAGTTGCGAAAGCCAATAATATGCAATCCTATCGCTTCCGCGGATTTCAAGTGCCGCCAGAAGCCGATTATTTGGAAAGCAGAAAAGTAGTCTTAACCAACAGCGATTGCAATATCATTTTAGCAGCTCCGCAAGAATCAACACGTGAGTATTTCTATAAAAACACAGACGCAGACGAACTGATCTTTATTCACAAAGGAACAGGAAAACTCCGCACCATGCTTGGAAACCTCGATTTCAAATATGGAGATTATTTATTAGTGCCACGCGGAATCATTTACAAACTCGATTTTGATACAGACGATAACCGTTTGTTCATCGTAGAATCGTACCGACCGATTTATACACCAAAACGCTATCGAAACTGGTTTGGACAACTCTTAGAACATTCACCATTTTGTGAGCGTGATATTAGAAGACCACACGAGCTAGAAACCAACAACGAAAAAGGAGATTTTCTCATCAAAGTAAAAAAGCAAGGTGATATTTTTGAAATGATCTACGCTACGCATCCTTTTGACGTCATTGGTTATGATGGCTATAACTATCCGTATGCGTTTTCCATTCACGATTTTGAACCGATTACAGGGCGTATTCATCAACCACCACCAGTGCACCAAACCTTTGAAACAGACGCGTTTGTCGTATGCTCTTTTGTGCCAAGACTGTACGATTATCATCCAGAAAGCATTCCTGCGCCGTACAACCATAGTAATATTGATAGCGATGAGGTGTTGTATTATGTGGATGGTGATTTTATGAGTAGAAACGATATTGACGCCGGACATATTTCATTACATCCAGCGGGAATTCCGCACGGTCCACATCCTGGCGCAGTAGAACGTAGTATCGGAAAAACAGAAACAGAAGAATTGGCGGTGATGGTAGATACTTTCAAACCGTTACAAGTGACCGAAGAAGCAATGAAAATTGCTGATGAAGATTATTTTAAATCTTGGTTAGAATAAACACAAGACTGATGACACAACACACAACAAACATTGCAACGCACATTCGCGCTATGTGGTAAATAGCTGAGATATTTCACAAAAAACACATAAAAACGAATTTGCAAACGCATAAAAACATACAAAGATGGCAGCAGAAATAAAAAACTTAAAAGATTTACAAAATACCGAATACGGACTCAAAAAATTATTTGAAGAAGCAGAAGATTTTCTTCCGCTTTTAGGAACCGATTATGTAGAATTATATGTCGGGAACGCCAAACAATCGGCACACTTTTACAAAACAGCATTTGGTTTTCAGTCAGAAGCATATGCAGGATTGGAAACAGGATTAACAGATCGAGTTTCATATGTATTAAAGCAAGATAAAATTCGTCTAGTCTTAACAACTCCATTAGGAAAAGGTGGCGAAATCAACGAACATATTGATTTACATGGCGATGGCGTAAAAGTAGTAGCACTTTGGGTAGAAGATGCTACAAAAGCCTTTGAAGAAACTACCAAAAGAGGTGCAAAACCGTACATGGAACCTACCAAAGAAGAAGATGAAAACGGATATGTAATTCGCTCCGGAATTTACACATACGGAGAAACGGTTCACATTTTTGTAGAACGTAAAAACTACAACGGTATCTTTTTGCCAGGCTATCAAAAATGGGAATCGCATTACAATCCAACACCAGTTGGACTAAAATTCATTGATCACATGGTAGGAAATGTAGGTTGGGGAAAAATGAAAGAATGGTGTGAGTTTTATGCAAAAGTAATGGGCTTTGCGCAAATTATCTCCTTTACGGATGATGATATTTCTACCGATTTTACGGCGTTAATGAGTAAAGTGATGAGCAATGGAAACGGACGTATCAAGTTTCCAATCAATGAACCAGCGGAAGGAAAAAAGAAGTCGCAAATTGAAGAATATTTAGACTTTTACAATGGCGCAGGCGTACAGCATATTGCCGTTGCCACAGATAATATTATTGAAACGGTTTCGCAAATGCGTGAACGCGGTGTGGAATTCTTATATGTTCCAGATACGTATTATGATGACTTATTAGAACGTGTAGGAGATATTGATGAAGATGTAGATGAACTTAGAAAACACGGAATCTTAATTGATCGTGATGAAGAAGGATATCTATTGCAAATCTTTACCAAAACCATTGTTGATAGACCTACAATGTTCTTTGAAGTCATTCAGCGTAAAGGCGCACAATCGTTTGGTGTAGGAAACTTTAAAGCATTATTTGAAGCTATAGAAAGAGAACAAGCTGCACGCGGAACTTTATAATACAAAATGTCATATTGAGCGCAGTCGAAATATCTTTGAAACTTGAACTATTAAGTTCTCGACTGCGCTTGAAATGACAATCTCAATAAGAATCATTCTCTCCAAAAAACAACAACATGACCAGAGAAGAATTACTCGCCGCCATTGACAAAAAATATTTGGATATGGGGCAAGATCCTGACGTACACCTTTCAGGATTATTACATGCCGAACCCATGAAATATTGGGATTTCATTCAACTCGATGCACTTTTAGGATTGCAAACGCAACGCACACAACTGCCTGATGAAATGGTATTCCTCATCTATCATCAAGTCAACGAATTGATTTTTAAGATGATTCTATGGGAAATGCAACAAATTGCACACACCGAGAATATTGAACCTGAAAAATTTGTCATGCATTTAATGCGCATCAGTCGTTATTTTGACTTGCTTTCCAACTCTTTTGATATTATGGGCGAAGGAATGGAAGTAGCACAATACATGAAATTTCGGGACGCGTTAACGCCAGCAAGCGGTTTTCAATCGGGACAATATCGAAAAATAGAAATCGCTTCTACAGAACTCATCAACTTAATTGATTATAGATTCAGAACCACGATTGACCGTGAAACTCCGTATTTGCATGCGTATAACAATATGTATTGGCAGGTAGCAGGAAACGATCATAAAACAGGAAAGCGCAGTAAATTGATGATCAATTTTGATGAGAAATACAAAAAAGAGCTCATTGCATGGATGAAAGAATACAACACGATCAATTTATGGACAAAATTTAAGCAATTGCCAAACGAGTATCAAAATGACAAAACCTTGGTCAATGCGATGCGTCA
>CAZHSA010000189.1:0-7533 GCA_964535135.1 uncultured Kordia sp. | reverse complement strand
GAAAAATCGGTATACAAAATGACACTCTGAGATTAAAGATGAAGAATCTAGAATCGGCATACTGGAGAAAAATGGCATACGTGGTTAGAACGAAAGCCAGTAAAACTAACCATTTTTGCAACCATTACCATTCTTATTGGTGGTGTTGTACAAATCATACCAACACTTATGGTGAAATCTAATATTCCAACCATTAGTAGTGTAAAACCCTATACACCTTTAGAACTCGAAGGAAGAGATTTATATATACGAGAAGGTTGTGTTGGCTGTCACTCACAAATGATTCGTCCGTTTAGAAGTGAAGTAGAACGTTATGGTGAATACTCAAAAGCAGGAGAATTTGTATACGATCATCCATTCCTTTGGGGAAGTAAGCGTACAGGACCCGACTTACACCGCGAAGGTGGATTGCGAAACGATGCTTGGCATTACAAACACATGTACGATCCGCGAGGTATTGAAGAAACTTCCATTATGCCAGCGTATCCTTGGTTGATTAGAGATGAACTTGATAAAACAGGAACACAAGGCAAAATGCGCGCCATGGTTACTCTAGGAGTTCCTTACACAGAACAAGAAATTGCAGAAGCTTTACAATTTATGGATGAACAAGCTATTGGAATTGTAGAAAACTTAAAACAAGATCCAGACTTATTGAAATCTTTTGAAAAAGGCAGAAAAATTGCTATTGACGAAGGCACTGAATTTATAGAAATAAAAGATCGTGAAATCATTGCTTTAATAGCCTATTTACAACGATTAGGAACCGATATTAAAGTAAAAGAATCACAAGAAGTAGCATCACAAAATAAATAAAATATCATGTTGAAATTTGTAAAAAATCATATGGAAAGCATCACGGGGATTGAGATTTATCCGCTGATTTCCTTAGTCATCTTCTTTACCTTTTTTGTGGTGTTATTTTGGTGGGTAATCACTGCCAAAAAAGAATACATCACGAAAGTGAGTAATATACCATTAGACAATCCAAAAAATAACCAAACGTCATGAGAAATATAATTCCATCTTGGGTACGTGTACTCGTCGTTTTTTTCCTAATTATGATAGGAATCGAATACTTTGTTGAATCTGGCGATAGACCAGCATTTATGGAAAATCCCATGATCATGCTGTTCTTACTACTCGTATTGCTCATCTTAATTGCCATTGAAGGAATTGTAGCTGCTTTTGAAAGAATTCTATACAACAGTTTAGATGAAGAAGCAAAAAAACGCTACGATGAACATAAAGTGCGCAAGCCAAAATTTGAGAAGCTTCAAAGAATTTATAAAAAATTAGTCGATTCAAAACCTGTGGAAGCAGAAGCAGAAATCATACTCGATCACAACTATGATGGCATCAAAGAGTTAGACAATAACTTGCCGCCGTGGTGGTTGTACGGATTCTATGCATCTATGATATTTGCAGTGGTTTACATGCTAAAATATCATGTATTTGATGGCGAAAATCAATATGTAGAATACCAAGAAGAACAAAGGTTAGCGCAAATTGAAATAGATTTATACAACGCCAAAAACACAAATAATGTCATAGATTATGATGCAGTTACCTTGCTCACAGAAGCGTCAGACATCAGTGCAGGAAAACAGATTTATACGAAAAACTGCATCTCTTGTCACAGAATTGATGGCGGTGGCGGAATTGGCGCCAACCTAACGGATGAACATTGGATTTTAGGTGGCGGCATCAAAAATGTATTCAAAACCATTTCTAAAGGTGGACGCCCAGGAAAAGGAATGAATGCGTGGACAAAACAAGGACTCAAAGCTACACAAATTCAACAAGTAGCAAGTTATGTACTTAGCTTTCAGGGAACAACTCCTGGACCAGATGCAAAACCTGCAGAAGGCGAAATTTGGGTAGATCCTGATGCGAAAGAAGAAAATATCGAAGAAAAAGTCACCGATTCAATTACGGTAACAACAGAAGAAATAAAGGAATAACAAAAAACACCAATTGTGGAAACGCCAGAAAACGAACGATTTAGAGATTCCATCGGAACCATCAATGAAGAAGGAAAGCGTGCTTGGGTGTATCCAAAAAAGCCGAGCGGCAACTATTATCAGTGGCGAAAAATTGTTAGTTATATACTGCTGCTCTTTCTATTTGCCGCTCCTTTTATAAAAATTAACGGAAACCAGTTTTTATTGTTCAATGTGTTGGAACGCCGTTTCAATATCTTCGGATTTCCGTTTTGGCCACAAGACTTTTACTTGGTCGTTATTTCTATGATCATTGCCGTTGTT
Organism: uncultured Kordia sp.; assembly: GCA_964535135.1. Lineage (GTDB taxonomy): Bacteria > Bacteroidota > Bacteroidia > Flavobacteriales > Flavobacteriaceae > Kordia. The sequence goes on along the minus strand of CAZHSA010000189.1, from coordinate 5,266 downwards.
TTTATCACGCTATTTACGGTAGCGTTTGGACGTATTTTTTGTGGATGGATGTGTCCGCAAACCATTTTCATGGAAATGGTCTTTCGACGAATTGAATATTGGATTGAAGGCGATAGAGGGAAACAAATTCGACTCGACAAACAAAAATGGGATGCAGAAAAGATAAAAAAACGTTTGCTCAAATGGTCTATATTTTTGATCATTTCTTTTGCAATTGCCAATGTGTTTTTAGCGTATTTAATAGGAAGTGACGAACTCATTCAAGATATTTTAGACGGACCTTTCAAGCATTTAGGAACCTTATTTCCACTGTTAATATTTACGGCGGTATTTTACTTTGTCTTTGCATGGTTTCGTGAGCAGGTATGTATTATTGCGTGCCCTTACGGGAGATTGCAAGGTGTGCTACTCGATGACAAATCTATTGTAGTGGCGTACGATCATAAACGTGGCGAAAGCGAAAAAGGACGTAAAAAATTCCGAAAAAATGAAGACAGAGCCGAACTTGGTTTTGGTGATTGTATTGACTGTTTTCAGTGTGTAAATGTATGTCCTACGGGAATTGATATTCGAAATGGAACCCAACTCGAATGTGTAAACTGTACTGCCTGTATTGACGAATGTGATACCATCATGGAAAAGGTAGACCTACCCAAAGGATTGATTCGGTATGCAAGTGAAGTTGAAATTGAAAAGAAAGAGAAATTCAAGTTCACACCACGTTTAAAAGGCTACACTGCCGTTTTAGGAATTTTAATTGCGGTGTTAATCGGAATGTTATTGATACGAAACGATGTAGAAGCCAATATTGTGCGTTTGCGCGGACAACTGTACGAAAAAAAGGCAAACGACATGATCAGCAATGTGTTTACGTACAAAGTGATTAACAAAACAACGGAAGAAATTCCACATGTACAATTCAAAATTAGAAAAGTGCCTGGAACGATACGATTGGTATCTACCAGCAATGAATTTATAGTGCCAAAGCAAGGAATAGCGGAAGGAACGATTTTTATTGAAATACCAGAACATCAAATTGATAATGGTAAAAAGAAGCTCACAATTGACGTGTATAGTGATGAAAAACTGATAGAAACGACTACGGTACGTTTTTTAGGACCGTCGAGTTATAACTGAGTTCCCGTGTAGACGAGAATCTGTGCGTTTTTAGTCCTAATTATAAAAAACGTCAGTTCGAATAATTTTTCGTAACGAAATAAAGAAAAATAGTATCGAGAACAGCTTTGAAACGAGAATTGCATTAAGGATAGAGGCGACATCCTTTTTTTAATATGAAACGTCATTACGAGGAGTGAGCGACGAAGTAATCTGTTTTTAGAGAAACAGATTGCCACAACAAATTAAAATTTGTCTCGCAATGACGAATCAAAAAAAGATATAGCCGAAAGCCTGACCGCCATCAGAATGGTGGAAATGCCATAAAAAAAATATAAAAAAGTAAAGACATGAAAATAAATTGGGGAACAGGAATTGTATTGGCGTTTGTAGCGTTTATCAGTTTTATTATGTATTTCGTGGTGAATATGAATGTACAGGATAAGTACGATCATGATTTGGTAACCGATACGTATTACGAGGAAGAATTGAAATATCAATCGAATATCGATAAAGAGCGAAATGCGCTAAAATTAAAAGAGAATGTACGCGTACAACAAACCAAAGCAGGTGTTGAAATTCATTTTCCAGAAACTATAGATCACAAGAAAATTAAAGGAAACGTGTTCCTATATCGACCATCAAACAGACAATTTGATTTCGAAATTTCCATTTCATTATCACATCACACATTGCTCATACCTGACAATCGTTTGTTGGATGGTCGTTGGAACATAAAAGTCGATTGGAATGACGGTGACACGAAGTATTTGTTTAAAGAAGAAATTCAATATTAATGATTAGAATGTCATTCAGCACTTGTTGCGGAATCCAACTAGGTTCAAAGTGGATTCTGCATCATGTGCAGAATGACAATGAAAAAAGTTTCAAAGTAGATTCCCGCCTTCGCGGGAATTATAAAAACAAGTTTTTATAATGATTGTAGCAGGATTCATATTAGGATTGTTAGGAAGTTTTCACTGTGTGGGCATGTGTGGGCCAATCGCTTTTATGTTGCCTGTAGATCGTACGAACTCATATAAAAAAGTAACGCAAATCACTCTGTACCATGTCGGGCGATTGCTTTCGTATGCTACCATCGGATTTGTTTTTGGCTTGCTAGGAAAAAGCCTGTACATTTTCGGAATGCAGCAACGTTTATCAATCGCCATTGGTATTTTAATGATCGTTGTGATGTTGATTCCGTACAAAACTTTTAGCAAATACAACTTTTCAAAACCTATTTTTAAGGTGATTTCGAAAGTGAAATCGAGTTTAGGGAAACAGTTTCAAAAGAAAACACTCGATACTTTTTTTACCATCGGTTTTTTAAATGGTTTTTTACCTTGCGGATTGGTCTATATGGCGGTTTTTGGAGCTATTGCTACCGGAAGCATGCTCCAAGGAAGTGTGTATATGCTCTTTTTTGGTTTGGGAACAATTCCGCTGATGACGACCGCAATTTATATTGGAAAATTTTTGAACACTTCTATCAAACGACGCATTCAAAAAGCAATTCCTGTATTTGTAATCATGATGGGAATGTTGTTTATTTTGCGCGGTTTAGGTTTGGGTATTCCGTATATTTCTCCAGCGCCCAATGTAGGTTTGGTTACGAGTACGATGAGTTGTCATTAAAATACTTCGTTAGTATGACAAATATCATAGTTATTCATTGGGTTCTTGGGTACTTTTAGTCTAGAATTTAAAACCCAAAAGAGATGAAAAAAAGAACTCCAGTTTCAACGATTATGACAACGACTGTTATCACGTTAAACCATACAGACAATTTAGATACTGCCGAACGTTTATTTAAAGCCAACAATATTCGTCACATTCCTGTCGTAAGTGGCACTGAAATTATAGGAATGTTGAGCTACACAGATTTACTTCGCATTAGTTTTGCCGATGGAGCGTATGAAGAAGAAGAAAATGTAGAAACCATTGTGTACAATATGTTTACCATTGAGCAAGTGATGGCAAAAAAACTTGTGAGTGTGAGTTCGCAAACGACGATAAAAGAAGCTGCTGAAATTTTAGCACAAAAAGAATTTCATGCGTTGCCCGTGGTTGATGACGGAAAATTGGTGGGTATTTTAACTACAACCGATTTAATTAATTATCTTTTAGATCAATTTTAATAAAACAGACGCAGTAGTGGAACTCATTAAAAGTTTAGTCTTATGAGAAATATCTTAGCGCTTACTGATTTTTCAACGTGTTCGCGTAATGCTATACAATACGCTGTTAATTTCCTAAAAAACGAAACCTGTTGTTTTTATGTGATGTATGTTCATAAATCGGGAAGTTTTACGCTAGATGATTTAATGTCTTCCGCTACTGCAAATGTGTATGATAGTGTGATAAAAGCAGAAAAGGCACGTTTACACAGGCTCAAAGTTGAACTTGATGAAGCTTCCGAAGCTCAGCACGAATTTCACGCTATTATAGATTACAATAGTTTTATTGACGCAATACATAGGACTATTGAAGAAAAAAATATTGACTTGCTCGTTGCAGGTTTCAACGGTGTTTCTAACGCTGCCGAAATTCTCTTTGGAAGTCACACCTTAAGTATCATTAGAAGAATTAATTGCAATACTTTGGTGGTTCCTGAAGATGTTACGTTTCAACAACCTAAAACCATGTTAATTCCTTTAGATACTAAAGACGACATTCAGAGTGAAGCTTTTGACAAAATTTTAACCGTAGCAAGACACCGAAACATTCACATACATGTATTGCGTGTGTATGAAAAAGGATTTTCGGGCAATCGGTATGATGAATCTTTCTTGCTAAAAAATTGTAAAGAACTCAACTATACTTATAACGTTATTGAAAATGTGCCGTTAGATTATGCAAAATCATGCTACGTACAAATGCACAACATAGACACTATTGGATTAATCGTTCAAAAAGAATCTGTGTTCGATCGTTTATTCAAGCATTCTTCCACAACCGCAATCAGCAAAACGTTGAAACGACCTTTATTGGTAGTGCATCCTTGATGGATTTCAATGAATCTGTAAAAATGTTTTCGCCAGTGTAACCTATTTTTGTTTTTTACTTGGATATGTATATCCTAACGCTCTGGTATGGATGACATCTTTGCCAAAGAGTTGCTCTTGACTATCATTTGTAAAAGGTGTCAATGGTGCCATTAAAACGGATGCTGGAATCGTATCGTTGACTTCTTTATTTTTTTGAAACTTCCACCAACATCGATCAAGATTGCAATGAACAAACCAAAACAACGGATCAACAGTGGCAGCAGATAAAGCGGTCATGGTCCCACCAATCCATACGTGTGCGGTAGCATCCATTGTCCAAATAAGTTTAGTGAAGTCTACATAATCAGTAGCTTCAAAGGCAATTTTTGATCGTTTTCTTGCCGTGGCTAATAGTGCGGTATCTGAGTTGTCATTCGTTCTGTATGTACGCAGTTTTTGCGTAGTTTCACCACAATACAAAGGGTTTGCTTTTTCCTCTTTTCCATCATTAATAAAATAAGTAGGCTCTGAAAATAATGTTGGCAATCCTTCCTTAATGGCTTTTGCACTAGTATAATTCCAATACGGTAAAAATAAGTTTGGATTTTTGGTGAGTAAAAACTTTTCGAAGCTTAAAAAAAAGGCTCTGTTCCAAGTCAAAAAATCCATGTCATTTGCGGAAGCATGCCCGTAGTTGACAAGTATATCTGAAAATGCAACATATTCTTCCAATGAATCTTCATAAATTTCATCAAAAGCAGTTCGTATTGCAAGGATTTCTTCATCGGTTAATTTGTAAACACTTTTTCTAACTCTTATATTTTTCATTGTTTTCCGTTTTTGATATCATTGTAAATATAGTAGATAGTATAAGGAATGACAATAGGTGTAAATACCCTATTATGAAACGATTAAGAGGCAAGAATTGAAAATAGTTGTTAGTGATTTTGATACCAAAAAAAGCAGGAAATCCCCAAAATTTCCCGCTTTTCACTATACAATAGTTAACTAACAACTATAATATTAAATCTTGAAAGTCATCACTGGCAATGCAGAATGGTTGGCAATGTCTTCCGAAATACTGCCTTCAAAGAAATGTGCTAACCCTTTGCGACCGTGTGTTGCTACTGCAATCAAATCGGCACCTTTTGTACTTGCAA
>CAZHSA010000188.1:0-7538 GCA_964535135.1 uncultured Kordia sp. | reverse complement strand
TACTGTTAACGCCATTACAACCGTAGAATGTTCGTCTACGTTTAACATTCTACGGTTGTAATGGCGTTAACAGTATGTGTTGCTGGCACTACTGAGGTTAGTATACTTTTTTGATCTGTTGGAATGATTTCATCTTTTTCGTCTCCGTCGTGCAGCATTTTGAAATCTTTTATATAATCGACATAGTCTAAGTTTTCTATGTAATAGATGACTTCACTTCCGTACAGCGCATTGCCAAATGAAATGGGCTGATTTTTGTCAAATGCCCAAGGCGAAAGGTATTGCGCTAAGTCTTCTTTGAGTTGTTTCGCATAAAAATTCGCATCTAATCCTTCATAAAATCGTGCGCTTAGCATAATTTTTACAGGTTCGTATACTGGTGAAACTACTTTCGCTTCCACATGCATTGTATTGAGTTGATTGATGTACGTTTCAATTGCATTTAGCTTCGTCTGACTCAATTTTGGCTTGTAAATGTCATATACATTCTGGTCAATAATGTTTGGAATGGCAACCAATACTACTTCTCCTGGTGCTTTAAAGCTAGTGCTTGTACTGTGATTAAGACATTTGATTTTGTGTAAATAATTAAATTCTTGAAGTACGAGATGCTCATAATCCCACAGCGTGATGGCTCTGTTTTTATGGCGTAATCGTTCGCTAACTCTTCGGTAAAAATCCAAGTCACTTTCTTTTGGTAAGCCATCAAAAGAAGCATACGGTTGCGTTACTTTTTTTACAGTTGCCAAGCGTTCTTCTAGTTTGGCTATGGTTTCGGCTGGCATGCCTTTATCCAAATGTTCTAGTGTATTTTCATTGTTTACAAATTGTACTTCTACGGCTTGCGTATGCATGTTTGTAAATTTTGATACAGTATCAAATGGTTTGTCAATGATGGCGCGAATCCATAAGTAATCTTCTGTAAAGAGTGTGTTGTCTCCAAATTGCTTTGGCACTGTAAAGGCTACCAATCCTGCTTTTAAAAAGTTGTCAGTTTGGTCTTTGAGTAAGTATGATGGTTTAAGATTATTCCAAGTGTTGTTGTGTAAATATTGCCATGTAACCGTTGCTTTCTCGTAGGTTTCAATCGCGTCTGGATTTTCTGAACCTTCTTCGATTTGGCATAATAACTGAATGTTTTGATCAGCCACAGCTTCTTCAATACCAATGTATAATTGTCCTCCATTTTCTGGCGATGGCATGAGTGATAAATCGGCACGATTGACACGATCAATTCCAAACGGCATTTCGTGATAGAGTTGCACTTCATTTCTTGTTGCGCCAACTTTTTCCACAGTAGTGATTGTCACTGATAGACTTTCCGCAAATGGCGTATACGCTGCATTTGGTAAGGCTAATTTTTCCAATGCGTGATAGGTATATACTTTTGGAAAAGCTGCGTGTAAGAAGTCGTTTTGTAACGATAATTGAATAAAGTAATTGTCTGACTTTTTAGGGACGTACGTTGTATTTGCTGGTAAAAAGTTATTGAACGTTACACTTTCAAAGCCATTGAACATGCGCTGTCCCAACCCGCTTGATGACGAAGCTGCTGTTGTTCTTTCTGCTTCAGCACTATCCGCTTTTGTATCCGTGTGTTTGCGACGCATAGCACGCGATTCTTCTTCCGAATGCTTTTGAGCACGTTTGTCTCTTCTTCCAATTGATCGTCTATCACTGCTTCGACGGCTATCACTGTCTGGATATTCCTTGCGAAGTCCTTTTCTTCGTGCTTCTCTTGCGCTTTCAGCTTCTTTTGCAACAGCATCCGCAACACTTTCTGTACGTGTTTTTGTGTTGCCAATGTAACTTGCATCTACTAAAAAACGATTTTGACCGTCAACACCCGTCACTAGTTTTGTACCCGTTTTAGTGCCGTTTTTAATAGCATTGTAAACATTTAAAAAGGTTTCTGTGGGTTGCAGATTTACATATTGTTGTAAGTATTGCTGATAGTGTGTTTGAAAACTATCTGGACGATCTTTCCAACTGAGAGCTAATGCTACATTGCTGATGCGTTTTCCAATCCACTCGTCAGAACCAATGCTAAATTTAGCGCGTCTTTTTGCTTGTGTTCCAAAAGGATAGAACGGATTGTCCGTTTTTATAGTTCCGAGATCATTTTTTACGTTTAGGTGTTCAGCATACGTACCTGTTGTTGTAATGGTAATTTGCTGTAATTCCGCATTGGCAAGCAGCAAGTATGTTTCATAGGTTGCTACCGAAGTGTCTTCTTGTGAAAATAATACACGTATGATTGGATGTGTTGTATCGTATTTTCCTTCGTGAATTTCCGCATCGTAATTCGTGATTTTTTCATCGTCTTCAGTTAGTTCGATGACAATTTCTAATGCATTGTTATTGGATGTAGCTTTTGTAATGGCCGTAAACGGAAGTGTTACCCATTCTTTTTCTCCTGTGTGTTCTATATTGATGATGGAACGCAATTCTTCACCATTAGGTAAAGACGCAAATTCCGCATTGATTGTAATGGTACGTACACCTTCTGATAGTAGTAATGATGGTGCGCTTAGTGAGAATCCTTTTTTGGCTAAGTTGCGAGTTGTATCGCCGAAAGGCAACCAAGAAGTTCCGCCGTCTTCCGCTTCTCCGCCTTCGCCATCTGCCGAGTTTGCTATGTTGGATGCATGCCAGTTAGATTCATCATTATACGCATAGGTATTTCGTAATGTTGTAATTTTTGCCTTGTTGATGACAATTTCATCTTCAAGCTTGTAGTGAATGTCATTTCCTTCACTATCTTTTCCTGCTTTTACGAGCGTTTCATCGCTTAAAAATTGTTCGCTGGCATTTTTTGCCAATTCAAAAATTATATAGGCATGATCTGCTTTTTCGTCATTTTTTTCGAGTTGTAATACTTCTTTGTAATAGAAATCGAGATGACGTTGTGTGATTTGATTGAATCGTTCTTTGCTTTTGTTTAATAGTTTTAAGAACGCTATAAATAGTGCCAATTGTGGCGTAATGTCTCCTTCTGTGTAGTTCTCAATGACTTCTTTTATTTCTGCGGAAGCATTGTGAAATGGTTCCCAAGTGCCACTTGGATTTTTGTGATCGTTTTGATCGTATAATTGTACATGCTTCGAAAATTCTTCTGCAAAGCGCATCCAATCCTTTACTTCGAATCCCATCAACGCTACGCTGTTCGGATCAAGCAAAGAAAGGTAACGCGCTTGCTGTGTAGTGCCTTCGCGTGACTTTATTAGTGTATTTTCGGTACAATCGCTCATGATTAAATATCTGTTGCTTCTGTTATATAGTAAGGGAATACAATGTTTCTCCTTGTGTTTGTGGCTCTGATTAGGTATTCTATTTTGATTAAAAACTTTCCTTCAAGAAAATTTTGAGTGTCTAAGGCAATTTTGATGACTTCAATGCGCGGTTCATAGATGATGATTGCTTCTTTGATTCTGTTCTTCATGATCGTCATTTGCGTTGCGCTTAGGTTTTCAAATATTTGATCCGTAAGATCGCATCCGAATTTTGGGCGCATGACACGTTCACCGCGACGTGTTGTGATGATGATTTGTAAACTACTTTCTATGTCTTCGATGTCAGAAATCAGTTTGATTTCTCCTTGACTTTTTAGGAATTTGGGTGGAAAATCCCATCCTTTTCCTAGATATGTTGCTTTTGATCCATCCATCTTTTTATCCTCCAATAATTACTGTTGGTTCTCCTAATACGATACTTCCGCCGTGAGCGGTAGAATCTCCCATTCGTGCAGCGGGCATTCCTTCTATCAATACCGTTCCTGAACCCGCAATGATACTGTCTGGCGGTCCTGTACATACACACATATCACCTAGTTTTGCGGCTGGTAATCCACCAATAAGCACTGTGGGTGCGCCTGGTGGCAATATGGGTCCGCCCACATGTGGAACTGGTCCTGTGGTCATGGGACAAACGTGCATATCTGTTATTCTCGCTGCTGGTGGCATTTGTTTTTCTTTTTAGTTGATTTGTACAATTCCTCCTTTGATGGTGGTGGTGGCTGAACCTTCTACAGTTGCCATGGCACCTTCTGCTGTAAATTCTGCGGAAGCGGCAATTCCGACATTGATACCTTCCATAGTGATATCGCCGGTGGCTTTCATGATGATATCTTTTCCAGATTCTATCGTGATTCCGTCCGTATTCATCGTGATGATGTTGTTATTTTCGTCTTGCAACGTAATCACACCTTCGTCATCGTCAATAGTGATTATTTTTTCTGCTGGTGTTTCTAATTTGATGCTTTTTAATTCATCATTCATCGTGATTTTGATTTCACTTTTCGTCATGATGACTTTTTCATAGTTATCATCTGAAAATTCTACTGGCGATAGATTGGTATTGCTAAATAATGAACCCAGTACAATGGCTTGATTAGGATCGTCATTTAAAAAACCAACTAATACTTCGTTTCCTATTTCTGGTAAAAAGTGTACGCCATATTCTTCGCCTGCATGCATTGTTAGTACGCGTGCCCACACACCTTCTTCTTCTGCGCTGATGATGGGTAATTTGACTTGTATTCTGTGTTCTTCTTTTGGATCGCCTTCTAAGGCAGAAACCACACCAATTTGCAATCCGCTGATGGCTGGTAACATTCCTGAAGCTGGTAATTGACTTACTTCATAGGTTTCGGCAAATCCTTCTGGATTCAAACCGAATTCAATGATTGTAATCCAGTTTCCGTCTGTGATCGTATGATGAACGCCACACACAAATACGTCGCCGTTGAAACGATCACTCATTCCTTCAAGCGTAATCATAGTGCCAGGTAAGACTAATTCTGTTCCTTGTACTTTGACCGTTCCGCAGATTTTAGCCAATTGTTGATATAAACTTTTAGATTCTACCCAAGACGTTAATATTTCATCGGGAATATCTCCCGTATGGGATAAGATAAAACTGTTGCCTCCTGCAGCTTCTGCAAGCGTTCCAGCGTCTAAATTCCCTGTGGCATTTATACCATTTCCACTTGTTGTTTTGGTGACCAATTCTTGATTGGAATAGTTCCACGCGGAAGCTTCAAATTCGTTGTATTGATTGCGCGCATCTATTTCTGCTTCAAACGAGAATATATTGTCTCCAAAAGTTGCTGTAAATACACTTCCACTGAGTGTTGGTGCTTTGATCTTTATTTCGCCATCTTCCACAAAACACAACATGTTATTTACTTGTGCGCGACATTGAATGAAATCCCAATCCGTTGCTTGGTATTGAACAATTTCATGATGCGTATGCGATGTAGCTTCCATGTTGCCATTGAGTCCATTTTCCTTAATGATATCGCTGACAACATCACTTTCTGTAGCTTCGTAGAAGATTTTATTTTTACGCGCTTGCGTCATTTTAAACGCTTCATCTTTGCATTCAATAAGTAAGTAATTGGTTTTGTTTGTCGATTTTATAGCATGTTTGGTAATGATTCCTTTGAAGAGCGTTTTGTCGTCAAAATCGTAACCACCTTTGATATGAATTTTTTCACCTGGCGCAAATGAGGCGGCATTGCTCGCTTCAAATTCTTGCGTAACGCTGTCACCATCCACAATGACCAACGTTGCCGTTGGAATGCGATTGCAGGTGCGCGCTACCGTAATGGTTTTTACGCCATAGGTTGCGCTGATTTCTTCCTCAGTGTCACCAATGAGTACTGCAAACGTGACTAAGTTTTGTACTTCTGTCGATATGTCGCCGACTAAACTCATGCGCTTTGTGTTTTGTTTAATGGTGGAAAAAATAATTCAGTTCCAGGTTCTAAGTTTCTAAAGTTGAGTATGTTGTTTACTCTTGCTACTTCTAAATAGTATTTTGAATCTCCATAGATTCTGTACGCCATCAACGGTAAGGTATCGCCTTCTTTTACTTGTCGCACGTGCGTTAAATCGGGAGATGACTTGTTAACACTGGCTTCCCGAAGTTCGTCTGCTGTGCTGTCTTTACACGTAAGTGTAGCTACGGCACGAATTGGATATCCTTTGGTGTTGAATAGTTTATAGTCGATATCCAATTTGGTCAAAAAACATTTGAGATTTAGTGAACCCCAAGCAACTTCTAGCTCATACGGTTTGTGTATGTCGCCTTTGTATGTGACTAGTTCTTTGATTTTATTGATTTCATCAACTACATTTTTTTCGCTCGCTTCATCATCTTGAAACGGATTGAATCCTGCAATGTCATCTGCTATACTGCTGAGCGTGTCTGCAATATTTAATTCTACAATGTCAAAGATTCCAGTAGCATCAAATAATAATTTGAAGGTAAAATCGCCTGGTTTTACTTTTATAAATTTTGGCTTTTTACCACTTGAATTCGCTTCTTGATCTTGATTATACTCTACTGTAAAGGTTTCTTTGTATCCTTCCGGATTGATCGCTACCGTAATTGGCTCGCCTTGTCTATTACCTTTGTCATCGAGCTTGTATATGAGCATTTTTTCTAATTCTCCAAGTATAGACATGATTTAGCGTTCTTTTTTGTTAGTGATCATTTTTGAAACGGCTGTCATGATTTCGTGTGACGTCCAGTTGGTACGTTCTTCCTTCACCAATGACATTTCTTCTTCTTTTTGAGCATTGACATTTACTTTGATACGCAAGTTTTTTATTTCGATTCCCATAATGTTTTATAGTAATAGTTTAAAATAATCATACTTTAACTCTAAGGTTTCTATAAGTATGCTTTGCGTTTCTGCATTGAATTCTCCCAATTCATATTTGATTGGATAGGCACCGACAACATTCCACGTTTTGATAGGAATGTGATTTTCGCTAAGCAATACGACGATTAGATTTAAGCGTTTGAATTCGAATTTTTCATACGCATCTTCACACCATTTTGCTACCGATGACGGCACACTTTTGAGTCCTCTTTTGAGCGTAAGCGTGCTGAATTTTAATCCTTTTGGTATTTCATGAACAAATCTATTTTCTCCACCTTCTGCATAGCTTTCGGTTTCTACAGTAACACTTAAGCCTGAAACAGACTGAAACGCTATGTCTATAGGATTTGGTAAGAGTCCATTGAAGTAGACTACAAAATGAAAACCAGAAACTGGATATTTAAAACTGTCAAAAAGTGCCATAATTGGATTTATCCTTCGCTGTTAATGTCTATACGATCGTGTGCTAAAGTGAGTGTTTCTATAGCTACTTCGTTGCTTTCTCCTTTTAAATCGGTTGATTGAATTTTTTTAGGCCATGCATTTCGTATTTTCCAAACAACTGCTGGTGCATGTTCAGAATCTAGCAAACTGATGGTAATATCGCGACGTTCTGTTTGGTTGAGCTTGATGGTTTTCATCCACTCATAAAATTCGTTATCGCCTTTAAACACGCCTCTTTTGAGGACAATGTCTGTATATTTTACCATTCCTGGCATGTTAATTTTACTATATTCTGGACTTGATCCTTCGCGGTATTCTAACATTTCAGTTTCAACATCGAGTCCTGATACTTCTTGAAAACCGATTTTAGTTCCTCCCCATTCTACTTGGAAGTGAAACTTTGGTAATGGATATGACATAGTTT
>CAZHSA010000187.1:0-7573 GCA_964535135.1 uncultured Kordia sp. | reverse complement strand
AAAAACAGCATTTGAAAAACGTGAAGGTGAAAAGCTAACATTCACTCCAATATTTATGGAAGCGGTTGCGAAAGCATTGAAAGACTTCCCAATGATGAATATTGCTGTTGATGGAGATACAATCATCAAAAAGAAAAATATCAACTTAGGAATGGCGGCTGCTTTGGCTGATGGAAACTTAATTGTTCCTGTGATCAAAAATGCAGATCAGTTGAATTTAGTCGGAATGGCAAAAGCTGTAAACGACTTGGCCGGAAGAGCGAGAGAAAACAAATTGAAGCCAGACGAAATTCAAGGCGGAACCTATACGGTTACGAATGTAGGAACCTTTGGAAGTATCATGGGAACTCCGATCATCAATCAACCACAAGTTGGAATTTTGGCGTTAGGAGCCATCAGAAAAGTGCCAGCGGTGATTGAAACGCCAGAAGGTGACTTCATCGGAATTCGTTACAAAATGTTCTTGTCACATTCGTACGATCACAGAGTCGTAAACGGAGCACTTGGAGGACAATTCGTAAAACAAGTAGCAGATTACCTAGAAGCTTGGGACAGCGATAGAGATATCTAAAAACAAGTATTCAATATCATACACAAAAGAGTTTTCGTAATGGAAGCTCTTTTTTTGTTGGTATTGAGTATTGAGATGTAAGTATTGAGAAGTTTCAAAAGAAACATTGAACACTAAACTATCTATGAAACGGATGAATTCGTGACAATTAAGACACAAGAGTGTACCAAAAAACTGATTCGTGAATTCGTGACAAACTTTTAAAAGTATTGAGCTATTTTTTTTAGTATTTAGAAGTTTCAAAGCTGTTCTCGATACAATTTTTCTTCATTTATTGCGAAAAATCACTCGAACTGACGGTTTGAGGGTTCACGAAAAATTTAAGTAAATTCAGTAACCAAAGCGTCATTTCGAGTGGTGAATCTGTGATTCGTTGTATCGAGAAATGCTTGGAAGTTGTTAGTTAGATTTTAGTATTGAGACTTGAGAATTGAGAAGTTTTAATGGAAATAAAGAATATTCAATATTAAAACAGAATTAACTACGAAACGAACCAATTTGTGAAAATCATTAATGAACAGTAAAGCAACTAAAAAACAATTCGTGAATTCGTGGTAAGTTTTTTTATAAGCATAGAGATTTTAGTAGTGAGTATTGAGAAGTTTCAAAAGAAACATTGAACACTAAACTATCTATGAAACGGATGAATTCGTGACAATTAAAACACAACAATAAGCCAAAAAACAATTCGTAAATTCGTGGTCAATTTTTAGAAATATCTAAAGTCAGTTTTACAATTCTTAACAAATTGATGAATCAACGAAAAGCCAAACGCTTCACACTCAAAACAGCTTTACTCCAAATTGCTATTCCTTTCGGAAACAACAATACAAAGTGAACAAACCCCAGGATAATAGCACCGGGAATCATATTTACAGCAATAATCTGTACGAACTCTTGTGCAAAAGTCACAGTAGAAACTTCGTTGATTACCATGCCAACATTTGTCAAAGAAACTTTGGTGGTAATAATTAAAAAAATAGACGCAAAGTGAAAACTATTTGCAAAAAGATGTACAATATATTCCCACTTTGGTAAACCTCCAAGCGATGCTCTGCTGTTATCTTCCGAATACGCATCAATGCCTAAAACGATACAATCAATCCCAATAAGTAGAATAGCAATCCAAAAGCTAATAGTGTCAGAATTGATAAATAAAAGCCAAAGGATCAACGGAAATAAAATGGCTCTTGCGGTATGTGTTTTATGTTCAAAAATACTTTCTTTCCTATTAAACAGTTCATACTTCCATATATGTAAATAAAATCCATCGTAGGTTGCTAAAATCATAAACAATAAAAGGCATAAAGCGCTTAAATAATATACAATATCCATTCGTTGTGTGTTTTAAGTTTACACAAAAATCAACGAATAAAAAATAAGATCAATTGACATATGTCACAATCGTAAGCTTAGAAAATTTTCGATCGAATTCGACTTAAAGTTTCTCTTGAAACACCAAGGTAAGAAGCAATGTGTTGAATGGCGACACGTTGAATAATTTCTGGTTGATTTTCAAGCAATTGAAGGTATTTCTCTTTAGCCGTTTCAAAACTTAAAGCCTTAACTCGTTCAGACAAACGCATGCATTCTTTCGCTGTTAATACGTTACTGAGCGATTGCCAAGAATGCGCTAATTGGTATAATTTCATAATATGTTCATACGACAACGTCACCACTTTTGCATCTTCAATAGCTTGAATATATTCTGTAGAAGCAACACGATTTACAAAACTTTTATGAGACAATGTGATAGAATCTTCCACGCAAAAACAGGTATTTACTTCGTTTCCATCTTTTAAAAAATACGTTCTAAAAAGCCCTTTTTCTATATATGCTATTTGATTGCAAATGGTTCCTTCTTTCAGTAAAAAATCACCTTTTTTAATCTCTTTGATAACAAAATAATTCAGCGCGAGTTCAAAAGTCTCATCATCCATCTGAACAGCATTTGTGATATACGATTTAATTTTTTGGAAATCAGGATTCATGTGTCTCTAACTATTTTATAGACAATTTTACTGCTGTAGATATAAAACTCGGCCAGCTCACGGCTAATATACAAAACAAAACATGGAGCAAAGCGAAAAGTCTAAAAGCGCAAAAGCGCGATCTAATGTCTAACAGCAAAGCAGTCTAACAGTGAAGCGATCTACAGTTTAAGCATTTCTATAAAAGCGACCAAATTCAAACCTTCGTACAATTTACCTTTCACAATAGCAATAGGAATAGAAGAAATCATGACGTCTTTTCGTTTCATCTTAGAAATCGTGTTCCAGAAAAATTCTTGGTAACGTTCACTTTCAGAAATATTGAACGCTTTGTGCGAAATTCGATTCGCTTTCAACATGCCAATCAATTTTTCACATTTAGCACATTCCTCTTTCGTAAAAATAATTGTTTCGCCTCTATCAATTACTTTTTCAAGAGCTTTCCAGTTTCTCACCTTGGTAACATTGGCTTTAATTTCTTCCAATTCATCATCAAAAGAATGAAAATAAGTATATTCGGGTGTAGCATTTTTCAAAGGAATCAAAGTTGCGAGCAATACTTTTTTCTGTGCAGGCACTTTCTTAATTACAGGTCGGTAACTGCTTCTTCGAAAGCCTTTTCCATCCACCTTAAAAAAAACTTCTTTTGCTATTTCTGTATGATTGATAGCGTAAAACAAAATTTTCTTTTTCTTTTTTACTTCCACAATTTCGATCACTTTCGATTGTGCATCTGCTGAAAAAATCCAACAAAAACACAAAAAAATACTAGCTATGATAGACTTCCACATACTGAATTTAGGCTTACTGTTAAGAATACATTAAAATAAATTATTAAAACAGCAAAATAATTTTATTTGCTCTGTAATAGTGGTAAATTTACTGTTTTAAATAAAATAATGGAATTAAAACTAAAAAATCCTATCTGCTTTTTCGATTTAGAAACAACTGGCGTAGAAGTAGCGAAAGATAGAATCGTAGAAATCTCAATACTCAAAGTGTATCCTAACGGAAACAAAGAGAGCAAAACTTGGTTGGTAAATCCAGAAATGCCCATTCCTGCAACGGTCTCTGAAATTCACGGAATCACTGATGATAAAGTGGCAAATGAGCCAACGTTTAAGGAACTTTCCAAAGAAATTTACAACATGATCAAAGACAGTGACTTGGCAGGTTACAACTCGGATCGTTTTGATATTCCATTGTTGGCAGAAGAACTATTGCGCGCAGAAATTGATTTTGATATGAAAAACAAAGTCTCTGTAGATGTGCAAACCATTTTTCACAAAATGGAAAAACGAACGCTTTCTGCCGCGTATAAATTTTACTGCGGAAAAGAACTGGAAGGCGCACACGGAGCGGAAGCTGATACAAATGCTACGTATGAAGTGTTGAAATCGCAATTGGATCGCTATGACGAATTGGAAAATGACATGAAAAAGCTGAGCGAATTCACAACACGTAAAAAAATAGCCGATTTTGCAGGATTTATCACTTTTGATAAAGATGATGAGGAAATTTTTTCATTTGGAAAGCACAAAGGGAAAAAAGTAGAAAAAGTATTGGAAGAAGAACCTGGTTATTTCGGTTGGATACTCAACGCGAATTTTCCGTTGTACACCAAAAAAGTACTAACAGCGATCAAACTAAGAAAGTTAAACACGAAATTTTAAACAATAAAAACACTCTTGAGAAAGACAGTCATCATACTCATCATACTAGTAAATATGAGTGTTGTCTTTGCACAAAAAAATATGGCTGGCATCATTCTCGATGAAGAAACAAAACAACCTGTTGCGTATGCACATTTAATCATTCCTTCAGAAAAAAGAGGAACTACAGCAGATGCAAAAGGGAATTTTGAATTTACAGTTTCTGACGAATGGCTTGGGAAAATAGTAAAAATATCGTGTGTAGGTTTTGAAGACAAAAAAATAAAACTCAGGCAAAAAAAGGGATTGGTTATTTACCTAAAACCTTCTCTCGAATTCTTGGGTTCAGTACATATAACGCATACGGAGCGACAAAAACGAAAGCGTATCAATCCGTTTCGCGGGAAGCAAATTATCGGATTAGGAAATTTTAGCGGCGGTGCATATCCGTCCATGTTTGCAAGATATTATCCGTTCATTGAAAAACTAGGTAACGAAAACTATTTGGAAGAAGTCACGGTTTTTTTCTTTAGAGAAGGAAGACACAATGCTAAATTCCGATTGCGAATTCTTTCTGCCACAGCAGCTAAAATGCCAAAAGACGACTTGATCGATCCTATGCTCATTGAGGTTGAGTACCGACAAGGAAGAATTAAAATAGACATGCCATCTAATGGCATAGAAGTGCCAAAAGAAGGCTTTTTTGTAGTGGTAGAGCATTTATTTATACAAGAAAATCTGGTGGAAGAACGTGTGCATTTGCAAGTAAATGATTCGCTAAAAGTAAGGAATATTAAGCAAGTTCGTTATGCGCCAATTTTTTCGGGTGTGGTAGAAGAAGCAGGAGATTCGTATTCCTATTACATGTCAGTAAATGGCTGGAAAAAAGTTGAAAAACTAAAAATGCCAGGACCTAGTTTTAAACAAAATGAAATTGTTGCACCAGCATTTAGGGTGAAGCTAACAAATTAAAACAATAGTGTGAGGCGCGTGATGCATCACAAAAAATAATATATAAAGTAAAGTAAGCAGATGAAAATTATTTGCATCGGTAGAAATTATACAGAACATATTGCAGAGCTTGAAAATGAAAAGCCTAAAGATCCAGTGATCTTTATGAAAGCTGATACGTCTATTCTATTAAAAAAGCAACCATTCTTTATTCCTGATTTTTCAGAAGAAATTCATCATGAAGTGGAAGTTTTGGTAAAAATTAATAAATTAGGAAAATATATTGATCAGAAATTTGCGCATAAATATTACAATGAAATCAGTGTAGGGATTGATTTTACGGCGCGCGACTTACAATCGAAGCTAAAAGCCAAAGGGTTACCTTGGGAAAAAGCCAAAGCGTTTGATGGTTCGGCAGTTGTAGGACAATGGATTTCCAAAGATCAATTTGAGGATATTAACAACTTGAATTTCAAACTTGAAAAAGACAATACAATCGTTCAGCAAGGCAATACCCAACAAATGCTTTGGAAAATTGACGAACTGATTGCGTATGTTTCTCAATACTTTACCTTAAAAATAGGTGACATTATTTTTACAGGAACGCCTGCAGGTGTCGGAAAAGTGAATGCAAACGAGCGACTGACAGGATTTTTAGAGGGACAACAATTATTTTCAATACTAGTAAAATAAAAATGGCATATAATTTAGAAAAAATAAACGCAATCTCTGATGGCGATCAGGATTTTATAGAAGCAGTAGTCGTTGCTTTTATTGAAGAAATTCCCGCAGATCTTATTACTTTTGAAAAAGAAGTAACGGCAAAAAACTACCAGGGTATTTACCAAGTAAGTCATAAAATAAAGCCAAATTTAGACTTACTAGGCATGCAAACATCTTACGAGAAAAACTTACAAATACTTAGTTGGGCAAAAGCTGAAACCAATATTGATGAAATAACGATAGTCTTTACTGAAGTGAAACGCAACATCAATGAAAACATTGAGCAACTAAAGAAAGAATTCAACCTAAACTAGCGTATGATTGCTGAAATAATTACCATTGGTGATGAAATTCTTATTGGACAAATTGTAGATACCAATTCAGTATTCATCTCCAAAGCATTGAATGAAATTGGAATTTCGGTGCATCAAATCACTTCTATCCAAGACGATAAAGCGCACATTTTAGAAGCGTTAGAAGCTGCCAAACACAGAGCAGATGTAGTTTTGATTACGGGAGGATTAGGTCCTACAAAAGACGATATTACCAAGCACACACTCTGCGAATACTTTGAAGATACCTTGGTGAAAAATGAGGAGGTTTTAGCACATATTGAAGAATTATTCAAAAAATATGTGACGTCTTCAACCATCTCTAGTATGAATAGAGATCAAGCGTTGGTGCCATCTAAAGCACAAATATTACCAAACAAATTTGGTACAGCACCAGGAATGTGGTTAGAAAAAGACAATACGGTGTTTGTCTCTATGCCAGGAGTTCCGTATGAAATGCGCGGACTCATGACGCATCAAGTCATTCCGAAGCTTCAACAAGAATTTGAACGTCCTTTTATATATCATAAAACCATTCTTACTTATGGAATGGGCGAGAGTAGCATTGCAATGAAAATTGAAGATTGGGAAAACAACCTTCCTGATTTTATCAAACTTGCCTATTTACCTAATGTTGGTAGAGTTCGTTTGCGACTCACAGGAAAAGGGCAGGACAGAGAACACATTATCAATGCCGTAGATGACTATGCAGAAAAACTCTATCCTATTATTGGTGATATCATCAAAGGAATAGAGGGAAAAAGTAACATCATTACAGAAATAGGAGATCTCTTAGTCGCTAAAGGACAAAAGTTGGCTGCGGCCGAAAGTTGTACTGGCGGACGCGTTGCTTCTCAAATAACGGAAGAATCTGGTGTTTCAGCATTCTTCAATGGAAGTGCAGTAACGTATGCATTACAATCTAAAATAGACATTTTGGGCGTTCCTAAAGCGCTGATAGATGAACATTCGGTAGTTAGTGCAGAAGTGGTAGAAGCGATGGCAAATGGAGCCGCGAATGTATATCATTCAGATTATGCAATTGCGACTACAGGAAACGCGGGTCCGGCAAAAGGAAACTCTGATGTGGAAGTGGGAACCGTTTTTATTGGAATTAGAACGCCTAACGGAACTATTTCACAGGGATTTAACTTTGGACAACCGCGTGAAAAGGTTGTAAACAAAGCTGTTGCCAAAGCTTTTCAGATGTTATTAGAAGAAATTTTAAAAAACACTTAGTAAATATTTGCTGAGAAAATAAAAAAATGTAAATTTGCACCTCGTTTTTGAGTAACAATATAAAGTTTAGTACAGATGTCAAGAATTTGTGAATTAACAGGAAAGAAAGCAATG
>CAZHSA010000186.1:0-7613 GCA_964535135.1 uncultured Kordia sp. | reverse complement strand
CACCGAGAAGAGTATACGTTTAAAGAGTTGGAAAACGGATTGTTGAAGAAGCAAGTGGTGAAAAAACGTCCAGGAACGGTTGGAATTTGCGCCGCGATTCAGAATAAATACCAAGTTGACGCGATTCCGCATATTTTGTGTGGCGGATTTACAAAAGAAGACACCGAAAACTTTTTAATAGACTTAGATTTCTTGGGCATTGACAATGTGGTGGCACTTCGTGGTGACGCCGTGAAAAGCGAAATTTATTTTAAAGCCGAAAAAGAAGGACATCGCTATGCGTCCGAATTGGTGAGCCAGATTCAAGACCTAAACAACGGAAAATACTTGGATGAAGAATTGCAAAACTCTTCTAAAACCAACTTTTGTATTGGTGTGGCTGGATATCCTGAAAAGCATATGGAAGCGCCAAGTTTGGACTCGGACATTCACTTTTTAAAGAAAAAGATCAAAGCTGGTGCAGAATATATTGTGACACAGATGTTTTTTGACAATCAGAAGTTTTTTGAGTTTGAAGAAAAATGCAGAAAAGCGGGCATTACCGTGCCAATTATTCCAGGTTTAAAACCGATTGCCACACGCAAGCAATTGAACTTGATTCCGCATCGTTTTCACGTAGATTTACCAGACGATTTAATTATGGAAGTTGTAGGCTGTAAAGACAACAAAGGTGTGCGCAAGGTAGGAATTGAGTGGTGCATACAGCAAAGTAAAGAACTCGTAAAAGCAGGCGTGCCAATTTTGCATTACTATTCTATGGGAAGATCGAGCAATATCAACGCGATTGCGAGAGAGGTATTTTAATAAAATTTAAGTATACAAAAGAAAAGAGAGGAACTTTAGCCCCTCTCTTTTATTACATATTTGAATGGTTAGGTTACATATGAGTCGGTTCTCGGATCAAACAAACCGAAATTTTTGCTTCCATAACTTTCGTAATATCATTGGTTTCCCAACAATTTACACATTCGCCTATGTAAATGGAGTCTCTACATCCGTTTTACATGAAACATGTTCAAAAAAAACAGACACAGAATTTTTTTGATTTCACTATAAGAATTGACTTTTTTTCATGGTTGTAATTCTTAGCGTGACTGCTAGCAAAAATCGGTTCTTGGATCAAATAAACCGCAATTCAAATTACCATAACATCTGGTAACATTGATAGTTTCGCAAAAATTATTTACAGACTCACATATATAAAACGAATCTCCCAATCCACCTTTCATACGATATGCATTCAGTGTAGAAATAGAAGACTTTTTTAACTTTAATTGTTTGATAGACTTTTTTTTCATGATAGTATTTTTAGAAGTTTCCTTGATCTGTAGGATATGGATAAATATTACAGTTGTATTCTCCTCTACATCTCGTATAATCTATAGTAATACAAAAATCTTGAGACTCACATACAATCTGTGAAAGTGTAGTATTTCCTCCAACTAAAGCCTTTGTATTTAATGTAGAAATAGAAGCTTTATGTAATGATAACTTTGTAATTGATTTTTTCTTCATAATTATGAGGGATTTTTAGATAATTATTAAAATGTGATACTTCTTTTAAAAGTTTTGATCTGTCGGAATGCGGTAAATTTGACATTGATATTCGCCTCTACATGCTGAAAAGTCAATTGTTTCGCAAAAATTATTTGATGGGCAAAAAAGTGTGCCAGTATCATTTCCTCCGTTAATTGCGTTTCCGTTGAGTGTGGAAATAGAAGATTTATTCAATTTTAATTGTTTGATAGATTTTTTCTTCATGACTTCTATTTTAGTGAGTGAAGGTATAAAAATCGTCACCAAAACATCGTTGGTTTTCCATTACTAGAAGTAGGTGTTCGCTGTATTTAACATTTGTGCATAAAAAAAGAGGAATGCCTTAAATTCCTCTTTTTAACTAAACATAAAATCGATTATTTTAGAAATCAGTTTTGTCAATTGCTTAAAAAGCAATATATCATAGCATCGCAAATAGTCTATTGTAACATTAAAATGTGAGACCGTAAAAAACAGCTTGCATTTAATGGAATTAGATCATAAAGAAGCAATCGAATAACTTCTTTACTTGCAAAAGATATGTTCTGCATTCGTATTATTTGGTTGCTGTAAAACTACTAAAAAACAGAAAGTTGTCATGCAGGTTTTACAATACTTTCACTACGTGATTGCTGTAAGTCAAAAAATAAACGTACGCAAAAGGTGCATTAAAGAGTCTTTTTCATACGTGTTTTTAACGAAAAGGTACCGTGGTGGTTCTGGATAAATTTGACATATAAATTCTGCGTTACATGCTGTGTAGTCGATAGTTTCGCAGAAGTTTCTGGAAAAACAAGGGAAGTTCGTTTGCGCATCACCTCCTTTTGTAGCATGAACACTTGGGTTTGAAATAGCCGCTCTTTTAAATTTTAATTTTTGAATCGGCTTTTTTTTTAAGGTTGTGTTTTTAGGCTAAAAATTATCGTTCATTTCTATCGTAGATTCGACAATTTAATTCTCCATTACATCTTGTAAAGTCAATGGTTTCACAAATATTTACAGATTGACAGAATAGTGTGCCTCCAATTGTTCCTCCTGTTAAAGCAGTAGTGTTTAAGTTAGAAACTGCGGCTTTTCTTAATTTTAATTTATGAATAGATCTTTTTTTCATAATTGAGGGTTTTTTAAGTTTTGATAAAAGTATACAAACGAAACAGATAGTTACAGTGGTTTTCCAATACAAGAAGTATGGAGATGCTGTAGTTAACATTTAACAAGGTTTTAAAGAGAAAATGGTTATTAATAGAAACTTTTTTAAAATAAAAACTACATTTGTCATACGCAATGAAAAAGTTAGTTTACCTTATTTTCCTCTATTCTTGTTTCTGTATTGCACAAGAAACGACCGCTAAAAAACAACAATCGACCAAAGCGGCTACGATTGATGTAAATTATTTTAGTGGAAACATTGCACGCCATAATGACGACATTTTACATCTCATTACCGGTCGCCCAGAAGGATTTATTGTCAGCTACAATCAGAAAACATTTGGCTATGATGATTGGTCTCAGTTTTACAACTATCCCGATTACGGAGTATCGCTCAGTTATCAAAACTTAAAAAATGAATTCTTAGGAGAAAACGTAGCGTTGTATGCACACTATAATTTTTACTTTTTAAAGCGAAACATCGTATTTCGCATTGGACAAGGAATTGCGTATACCACAAATCCGTACGACAAAGTAACGAACTTTCGAAACATTGCATTTGGTTCTCGCTTAATGAGTAGTACGTATCTAATGCTCAACTATAAAAAGGAAAACCTATTCAAACGTTTTGGTGTACAAGCAGGATTATCATTTATACATTACTCAAATGCTAATGTAAAAGCACCCAATACAAGTATCAATACGCTGGCGTTCAATGTTGGTGTCAACTATAATTTGGACGATACTTCTTTGATTGCATACCAAGAAAACGAACAAACAGAAAGTTTTGCAGCACCTATAAAGTTCAACTTTGTATTGCGTGCAGGCATCAACGAAAGTGATGCTATCGGAAGCGGACAATATGGTTTTACAGTACTTTCTGCCTATGCAGACAAACGTTTAGGTCGAAAAAGTGCGCTACAACTCGGAACAGAAGTATTTTTCTCTAACTTTTTAAAAGAATGGATTCGGTATCGATCCATTGCATTCCCAGACGGAGAAGTGCAAGGTGATGAAGATTATAAACGTGTTGGTGTTTTTGTGGGACACGAATTGTTTATCAACAAACTATCGGTCATTACACAATTAGGATATTACGTGTATTATCCTGTAGATTTTGAAGGACAAACATACATTCGTATAGGAATGAAACGCTATTTTGGTAAAAAGTGGTTTGCAGCACTTTCGCTCAAATCGCATGCAGCCAAAGCGGAAGCGGTAGAATTCGGGATTGGAATCCGATTGTAACAATAAAAAAATAAACGACTCTTTAAAATAACAATCAAAAAACAAAAAGATGAAAAAAAGAGTCGCATACTGTACGTTCATACTATTCATGATATGTCAATTTGGAATGGCGCAAATAGCACCAGAGGAAGTTCCTAAAAGCAATAAACTTGGCGTTGAAGTAGACGCTGAAAAATATCCACCTACTGAAGGACTTATTTTAGGAATTCATGGCGCAAGAGAAACCATGTTTGAAATTGGATACTTTAAGCAACAATGGGAAGATGTTGTCTATGGCGATGGAGGAAAAGGATATTCAATATCAACGGAACATTACGTCAATCGTAATTATATAATTGCTCCGAAAATTGCAGTGTTTTCAAACTTGTGGGGTATCAATTTGGGAGTAGCTGGAGTTTGGTATTTTGACATGGAAAAGAATAATAGTTTCAGAATTCGCCCAGAAATTGGAATAGGTTCAGGAAATTTTAAATTGACCTATGCTTTTAATATGGCAATAACCAATAAAGACATGCGAAATGTAAGTAAGCACATGGTGTCTGGAATTTACTTTATAAATTTTAATAAAAAAGCAAAGAAGGTAAGGTTGTGAAGGTGAACAACTAAATCTCATAAAATAATAATGAAAAAACTATATTTCATACTACTTATACTATGTATTTCTTGTAATTCAGAAGATGCAAACGACTGTTTTCAAACTTCTGGAAGTATAATTTCAGAAGAAATCAGCGTCGTAAGTTTTTCTAAAATAGAGGTGGGAGAGAACATTACGTTGGTTATAAAAGAAGGCGAAAGACATCAAGTTACGATAGAAACAGGAAGCAATCTTTTAAATGATGTAAGGGCTACAGTAGTAGGAGAAACACTGTTTTTAAAAGATGACAACGACTGCAACTATTTCCGCGATTATGGAATAACGACCATTTATGTAACGACACCTAACATTACAGAAATTGTTAGTAAAACGCAATTTGAAGTACGTTCCGATGGAATACTCACATTTCCAACGCTCAAACTCATCTCGGAAAACTTTACCAGTGATAATGCCGCTTCCGGAAACTTTACCTTGCAATTGCAAAATCAGGAATTGCAAATTATCTTTAATAACTTATCAAACCTATTCATCTCTGGAAGTACCGATGAATTCATTGTCAGTTTTCCTGGCGGAAACTCTAGAGTAGAAGCTGCTGATTTCCTAGTAACTAAAATGATCATATCATCTCGCGGAAGCAACGATATCATTATCAATCCGCAACAAGAACTTCGAGGAGATATTTATGGAACAGGTGATGTTATTGCTGTAAATCAACCGCCAATTGTAGAATTTACTGCGCATTATACAGGAAGTTTGATTTTTCAAAACTGAGTAACTAAATTAAAATAGTGGTTCACTCATTCATGCTTTTTTGGAATATTTAAAATTCAGTAATTAGCACAAAAAATTAAGTTAGATGAAAATAGTAATAACCATATTTCTTTTGTGTGTAGTACCAATCGAAAGCTATGCACAAAACAAAAAAATCACTTCTTCAACAATAGATACTTTATATGTAAGAGCTTTAAATAAGAGATTTGATATGTTACTTTCAAGTGGAAATAAATATATAGAACCAACAGAACAAAGTAAGCGAATCAAAAATAGACAAGTTTCAGATCTTTATAAATTTTTATCTTCAAAGGCATTAACAAGGCTTTCATTAAGAGAGCAAACAACGATACGCTTAATTCGTATTGGACATAAAATTGTTTCTAATGATACTATAGATATAAACTTTGCGAATGTAGGATATACAGCAAAAGAGGTAATAGATTCAGATGGAAGAATACATACAAACATAGATATTGCAATAAGTTGTGGCGGAACAAATGGATATCAACCTTCAATGCGATTCGTATTTGATAAAATAAAAAAAGAATGGATACTTATTTATAATTCATCTATAGATAAATAGCAGTTTCCAAATAAAACGTTCACATTCAACATAAATAAATCTAAAATTCTAAGTGCGACAGCAAGTCTAAAAGTGAAGCGCATCTACAATCAATGTCTATTTGATGATTTGAAAATATGTCAATTTGAAAATTCGTTTCAAAACAAAACTCAAAATTCACTTAGAAACCTACCAAAATACTAATAGCGAAGCGTGTCTAAAATTCTAACAGGCAAAGCCGAATCTAAAAGCGCGAAAGCGCGGTCTAACATCTAACAGCGATAGCGATCTAACAGCAAAGCAAGTCTAAGAAGCCGTCAACTCCCGAAACAAACTCTCCAAATTCTTATTCTTCTGATTAATTTGTAAGGTTTTCAAACTATGATCATGTGCAAAATCAAACACAGCAGGACGCATATCTTTGGTAGTGTTAAAGGTAATTTCATACACCAAGCCACGAGTGTTTACTACTTGTACAACATGTGGAAGCTGCTCAATCAACACATCTTCAATGCGATAATCAAACTCTACTTCAATCACTTGATCTTGATTCTTCTGAAGTTTCGCCAACGTAGTATCGGCGACGATTTCTCCTTTGTTAATAATAATCACACGATCGCAAATCGCTTCTACTTCCTGCATAATATGTGTTGACAGAAAAATAGTTTTCTCTTTTCCAATCGAAGTAATCAAATTGCGAATCTCAGTCAACTGATTCGGATCAAGTCCTGTAGTAGGTTCATCCAAAATCAACACTTCCGGATCGTGCAATAAAGCATTTGCCAGTCCGACACGCTGACGATATCCTTTTGACAATTCGCCAATCTTCTTCCTGGCTTCTGGCATTAATCCTGTCATTTCAATCACTTCGTCAATGCGCGATTTTGGAGTTTTGTACACATGTGCATTAAAGGCTAAATACTCGCGTACATGCATATCCAAATACAACGGATTGTGTTCTGGCAAGTAGCCAACGCTCTTCTGTACATTGCGAGGTTGGTTTGCAGTATCGAACGCATTCACGGAAGCCGTTCCGGAAGTCGCTTTCAAATACGTGGTTAAAATCTTCATCATGGTAGACTTTCCTGCGCCGTTTGGTCCCAAAAAACCAACAATTTCTCCTTTCTTAACCTCAAAAGAAACTGAATTCAACGCTTTCTGTTCGCCATACACTTTCGTTACATTTTCTACTACAATAGACATATTACAAGGATTTGAAAATCAAAATTACATAAATTTTTATCAGTATATCTTACGTTTGAATTAAATAAAAACAAAAAAAACTGCGGTTTATTGCTAAAAACGTTTTTCTGCAAAAAATATTGGAAAACGATTTTGAATCTAAAAATTAATCTATACTTTAGCTATAACAAAATGAAAAACAACATGTTTCATACTAACTATTTTTGGCAAGGGTATTTTTACTTCTTTTATGGAAAGAAGTCGGAGCTCATTGTTGTATAGTTTAGTGTAAAACAAATAACATATACCTAAGTTCCGAAATATATTCGGAACTTTTTTTTTGAGCAAAAACGAACATAAAATTAATAATTAACAATTTTGCAAGGGTAATTCGAAAACTCAAGTTTGCTTTTCCGCAGTGTAGCAGGAATTTTTCGTTAAAAATTTTTGAAACCTTGGAGAAAATTTAGAAAAATTACTGCGGTTTTAGTTTTTCTCTCAAAAAGAAAAAATAAAAACACCTCTGGAAAAGCGCCATTTCTTTTGTTTCTTTTCTTTGGGCGAGCA
>CAZHSA010000185.1:0-7644 GCA_964535135.1 uncultured Kordia sp. | reverse complement strand
TGTTGTGTGTTGTGTGTTGTGTGTTGTGTGTTGTGTGTTGTGTGTTGTGTGTTAATTTGTTTAATTTCGATTAACTTTCCAATTCTTTTCTACGTATTTAATAAAATTGTACAACTTTCCTCCTAAATTTTCATAATCAATTAATAATTCCTTTACTTCTTTTACCTCATGTAGCTTTTCAATCATTTCCAATTGTGAAATACATTCTAAAAGCGAAGCATGCGCGTATATTAAAAATTTAATAAAGTCTGCTTTGTATTGTCTTCTTCCGTATCCTTCTACAATATTGTTTTTGATACTTTTAGAAGATCTTCTAATTTGACTTCCCTGTTCATATAATTCATATTTAGGCAGTTTTAAAGACATTTTATGAACTTTTTCTGCTAAACTAAATGCGGTCGTATATATTTCTAAATCTTTGTATGATTTCATAAGTAACTTAACTATCTAACTCATAACCCAAAACTCACAACTAAAAAATCTTACTGCTTCAAACAACATCCGCTTCATTCAAAAAATCCCACTGCTTCATATCGTTTGCTAGCTTTTTCCCGATGACTTCTTGAAATTTTGATGCTAGTATCCCGTGATTCTTAGGTTTTTTTGCTTCTAAATCATTGAATGTTAACACATGTCCTTTGGGTAAATCTTTGTTGATGGCTAATGATTTTTCAAAGATTTGCTTTAGTTCAGCGTATTGTGAGTTGTCTTTTTTGTCTATCGGATGATTCAACGCTTCATCAATGTTTCTGACTGCGTTGACGAGTTTTGTAGTTTCTGGAAATGTGAGCGATGATTTTGCATCTGGCCCAAACATTTCTTTGTCAAACACTACGTGAAATTCTAAGATTTCTGCGCCAAGTGTTGCAGCAGCAATTCCCGCTTCAATTCCTGAGGAATGATCAGAGAACCCTATTTTTACTTGGTACCGCTCTTTTAATTCTTGAATGACGTTTAATCCAAATTGTTTTGGTGCTGTTGGATACGAGGTTGTACATTGTAAAATTGAAAATTCACAGTTTTTTTCTTTGAGAAAAGCTACAGTTTCATCCAATTCTGCAAATGAACTCATTCCCGAAGAAATGATGATCGGTTTTCCCGTGTTGGCGATTTTTTCTAGCAATAGAAAGTTATTTACTTCCCCAGAACCTACTTTGTAACACGACACACCTACTTCTTCCAACAAATCTACCGCCGCATTGCTAAACGGAGACGAAAGGAAATCCAAACCAACTTCATCACAGTGTGCTTTGAGTTCTTTCCATTGTGGCAAAGAGAATTCCATGCGCTGCCAATATTCGTAACGTGTTGCATCTTGCTTTGAGAATTTTACTCTGAAAGGTTCGTGAATGCTGCTTTCCGCCGCAGCGATATGCGTTTGAAATTTTATGGCATCTGCGCCCGTATTTGACACCGCATCAATATACGCATGCGCCATTCCTAAACTTCCGTCATGTGCTTGTGCAATTTCTGCTATGATGTAGGTTTTTTTTTTCAAAATTATCAAGTATGAGTTAGTCTAAAGGTAATCTTTTTACTTGCCATTCCAACATAGGTCGCATCATTCCTGGCCAAGCGCCCGAAGCCATTTTACGAACACCTTCACCAGTTGTATCATCAAATACTTCAAAAGCCAAGACATTTTCTTGGAATACGTGCGTGATGTTTGGGTTGTAATTTCCAACACCAACACTAATATTGAATTGTCCTTCTGCCATAAAATTCCCAGGAATGGTACAAACGGCTGTCACAATTCCTTTTTCGTTAGAGTGTATTTTTTCCCAATTTGGTGCGTTGAATTCGTTCGTAGCAAATAAACATTGCCCGCGTTCGTTGATGACCTGCACCATTGCTGTATTAGAATATTCGGTATTCAAATCCCAATAAGTAACACTGATATGAATCGGCTCTGTAATGTTGAAACGTTTGCAAGCTTCTTTTTGATCGTTGTAAATGGTGATATTTTTTAAACGTCCAAAGTCATTTCCTGGCGCTGTTTCTAATTGATTCCATGAAATTTCTGGCTGATTTTCCATGTTTTTGTTGAGATAGACTTGCACCGCTTTGTCCGTTTCGCCCACAAATAATACTTCGCCATCAGAAAGCACTACAGCGCGCTTCGTTAGTTTTTGAATGGCGTCCATGTCATGACTTACGAATAATACCGTTCTTCCATCATCACTGGCAATGTCTTTCATTTTACCAATGGCTTTGCTTTGAAATTCAGCATCACCAACTGCTAATACTTCATCTATGACTAATATTTCTGGCTCTAAATGTGCCGCTACCGCAAATGCCAAACGTACTTTCATTCCTGAAGAATACCGTTTTACAGGCGTGTCAATATAACGTTGTACGCCAGCAAATTCGATAATTTCTTCAAATTTGGATGTGATTTCAGTTTTGGACATTCCTAAGATTGCACCATTGAGGTAAATATTTTCTTTTCCTGTTAATTCGGGATGAAATCCAGTACCAACCTCCAACAGTGACGCGATTCTACCTTTCGATTTTATCAACCCTTTTGTAGGCATCGTTACTTTGGAAAGAATTTTTAAGAGTGTCGATTTTCCCGAACCATTTTTTCCAATGATTCCAAGCACTTCGCCTTCATGCACATCGAAAGTGATATTTTTTAATGCCCAAACGTATTTTGATTTCCCTAAGGTTGATCGGCTATTGCGTTCTCCAATTTTTAGATACGGATCTTCTTTTCCGCGCACTTTATGCCACCAACGATTGAGATCATGCTTGATGGTACGTGTTCCTACAACGCCCAAACGATAGTGTTTTGACACATTTTCTATGCTGAGTATGACCTTTTTTTTCATTATATCGTATCAATAAAATTACGCTCTGTTTTATTGAATATGAGTAATCCAATAAAAAAGATAATGATTGCTATGACAAAAGTGATGATGATGTGTGTGAATGAAAATTTTCCTTCAGAGAATACCATGAATCGAAATGATTCTACCACACGCGCCAACGGATTGTAATTTACAATCCAAGAAATGTATGACGGCAATCGCTCAACCGTAATGGCAATTGGATACATCACTGCTGATATGTACATTAAAAGTTGTATTCCGAATTGTATCAAGAATACCAAATCACGGTATTTGGTAACCATTGACGAGATAATCATTCCGAAACCTAATCCTAATAATCCCATTGTAAATACGACAATTGGCACTGCTAGGATTACCATTGAAATACTTCCTGCATCTCCTCGAAAGTAGAAAAAGATATAAAAAACCGTAAAAATCAGCAGTTGAATTGAAAATTTAACCAAGTTCGAAATGGTGATCGATAATGGTGTGATCACACGCGGAAAGTAAACTTTTCCAAAAATGCTTTCATTTTTCTTAAAGGTATCTGACGTTGCTTTTAAACATTCGGCAAAATAATTCCAAATGGTAATTCCCGCAAGGTTAAACAAAAAGGCATTTACATTTCCTGTTTTGATATCTGCAATTCCATTGAAAACAATGGTAAATATGACAGATGTTAATAACGGCTGTAAAATATGCCAAATGGGTCCTAATACTGTTTGTTTGTATAGTGTTACAATATCGCGCACCACAAATTGAACCAACAAATCGCGGTATCTCCAAATTTCTTTGAGTTTGAGATCGAATAAATTGCTTTTGGGAGAAATGACAAATAACCAATCGTCGCTATTGTTTTCGTTTTTCTTCATAGCTTTTACTAGTTTACCAAATGTTTTCTATGTCTTTTTTAGTGTAGGTATGATTGCGTTCCACAAAAGTGGTTTTGGAATCATTTTTTAGTTGTAACGCACTTTTTTTGGTGAATATTCTTGATAAGATTCCAAATGGCGTTAGAAAGATAAAAAATACTAACGATAGAATGATTTTTGTGTTTATCCATCCTAAAACTAATCCGATTTTTTCCCAAATCCACACAATTAAACGCTCTAAAGGTGGAATAAGTGAAGCGACACCAATACTTAATGCTACGATGAATAACACTTTGGCCGCAGTTGCATACTCAGTTTTAAAATGTAGGTATGTTGCAATTAACATAAAACCTACAACCATGACCAATATTACTTTTGAATTATTCTCCTTCATATCTTAAAATAAGGTGTAAATAAATGGTGCAATGGCAGATCCGCTACTTAAAACTAAGATGATTCCGAGTAATAGTAATACAATGATCATTGGCAGAAGCCAGAATTTTTTTCGTTCTTTTAAGAATCTGAATAGATCTTTTAAAAACTCCATATTGTTATTGATTTAAGGTCTTAATAAATGTTGCTAATTCGTCGCCCATTTTTTTGTTCCCAGCGGGATTAAAATGGCAATCGTCATACAAATAGGTGCTTGTTTTTGGAATGATGGAATCCGTTTTGAATACAGGAATTGAAAATTTTGCACTTTCCGTTACTGTGACTTCATTGATGCTATCTACTTTTTGTTGTAGCATTTTCGCGTTGTAACGAATTCCGCCGCGAGACGTCATCCAATGCCAGTTTTGCAATGCTTCATCTTCCGTATCCCAAGTTACTACTTGCGTCGCAAATATAAGCTTTATATCATTCGCCTGACAAATCCCAATTAAGGTTTTTAATTTATTAGCATAATTGCCATAATCGGTTGTAGGTAATTGATTTTCAATAGTTCGCGCTTGTGTCTTTTTTACTTTTTTCTTGTAATCGGATTCCATTTCAATCGTTTCTAGTACATCTTCTTCACTTTTGAACGCGTAGTATAAACGTCTTGGAATTTGAAATTCATACAGAAAAACACCTAGCATTTGTCCAAAACTCACGTCACCATCTACTTTTTCAGTTATGTTGAATTTTAGTGGATTATCATCCAATAGCAAACGCGTGACATCGTTGATGCCGCAAAAAACGATGATTTCATCTGGTTGTAAGTGAATGATTCTGTGCGATAACATCGCGATATGATCTTGGATATTATCACCCGATTTCCCTGCATTGTATACGTTTACCGTTTTGTTTTGATAGTTGTCACGATTGAGATTTTCCTGCAATACTTGCGTCCATACATCCGAATCGTCTACATAGAGACTTTCAGTAGAGCTTCCGCCAATAGCGAAAATTCGATATTCCGTAGTAGGTTTCGGCATTTTGAGTTCATCACCGCGAAATCCAACATTGTTTACGCTAAAGTTGGTCTTTTCCTTGTAATTGTCAAACCCTAACAAACCTTCTTCTGTAGTAAATTCAAGTTTAGTATTTGGATCAAATTGCGATTCAATATACAAGTTTCCAATCGGCGGATAAAACATGTTTTTTTTAGCATTCTCGTACGGATCTGGCACGGGAAAAAACTGCAAGACAATTTCTATCAGCACTATCAGCACCAACAAGACAATGAGGTTGTATTTAATTGTTTTCCACACAGATTTAATCTAATAAAAATTCTTCTTTCCAGTCGTCAGCATCTTCCCAACTTGGTTGATCAGACTTTTTGTACACATAATTTCCAATGACTAAATAGTCCATTTCCGTTCGCATGAAACAGCGATAGGCATCATCTGGCGTGCATACAATTGGTTCTCCACGTACATTGAAACTTGTGTTTACTACAACGCCAACACCTGTAATTTTCTTGAATTCGTTGATGAGTTCCCAGTATTCTGAGTTGGTGTCTTTGTGTACCGTTTGAATTCGCCCAGAAAAATCAATATGTGTAATTGCCGGTAAAGATGAGCGTTGAACGTATAGCTTCTCGCGAATTGGCAATTCATGATAGTTTACAGGAATTTCATGTTTTATTTTTGGATGTACTTTATGTACTAGTAACATGTATGGCGAAATGCCTTCGTAATCAAAGAATTCGTTTACATCTTCTGCTAATACTGATGGCGCAAACGGACGAAACGATTCTCTGTATTTTATTTTTAGGTTGAGTTTTTTCTGCATTTCAGGATTTCGTGCATCCCCTAAGATACTTCTACGTCCTAACGCACGCGGCCCAAATTCCATGCGACCTTGCATCCAACCAATAGCATTTCCTTCTGAAATGTAAGTAGCAACTTTTTTCGTTAAGTCATTAAAGTCTGAAAAATGTGTTGCGCTTGCGTTGTATTTTCGGTTGATTTTTTCCACATCTAAGTCTGAAAATTCAGGACCTAAATACGAACCACTCATGGCATCGTTGGGTTCAATTACACGTTCTTGTTCAAAGTAGGTGTAATAAGCAGTTAAAGCTGCTCCTAACGATCCGCCAGCGTCTCCAGCGGCTGGTTGAATAAATATTTCTTTGAAGATGTTTTCATTTTGCAATTTTCCGTTGGCAACACAGTTGAGCGCCACGCCACCAGCCATACATAAATAATCTGCACCAGTAATTTCTTTGGCGTGTTTGGCAAGTTTGATGATGATTTCTTCCGTTACTTCTTGAATTGCCAAACCTAAATCGGAATGGTGTTGTTCAAATTCAGATTCGGACGTTCTTCTTGGAAAACCGAACAGTTCTTCCCACTTTTTATCATATACCATGCGCAAACCAACGGCATAATTAAAGTATTTTTGATCTAACCAAATAGAACCGTCATCGTTGAGTTTGATGAGTTTCGTTTTGATGATTTCCTTGAATTTTTTCGTACGTTCCGAATTTGGGTTTCCGTACGGCGCCAATCCCATGAGTTTATATTCACCTGAGTTAACTTTGAATCCTAAGAAATAGGTAAATGCTGAATACAAAAGTCCGACTGAATGTGGAAATTGCAGTTCTTTCAACATCGTAATATCTTTTCCGTCTCCCAAACATATAGAAGCTGTTGCCCATTCTCCTACTCCGTCAAGCGTTAGTATTGCGGCTTTTTTATACGGCGATGGATAAAAAGCACTTGCGGCATGCGACAAATGATGTTCTGGAAACAGTAGTTTTAGTTTTTTCTTGTTGAATGGTTGAATTTCTTTTAATTCGTCCTTGATCAACTTTTTTAAGAACATTTTTTCCTTCAACCATACTGGAATTGCGGTGATGAACGAAGCGACACCTTTCGGCGAAAAGCCATAGTAGGTTTCTAGTAAACGTTCAAACTTTAATAATGGTTTGTCGTAAAAAACTACTGCATCGAGTTGATCTATTGTTTTTCCAACATGATCCAAACAGTATTTCACTGCATTTGTAGGAAATGCAGGATCGTGTTTTTTACGTGTAAAACGTTCTTCCTGCGCTGCAGCTACTATTTTGCCATCTTGAACAATTGCTGCCGCAGAATCATGGTAAAATGCGGATATTCCTAATATCGTCATAATCACTTATATCGAAAATACCTTAAAAGTATTTCCTATTTGGGGATTGTTAGTTTTGTTTTCTTTTAAAAGGTTTTTTGAGTCGCGATAATAGCGAACGACGCTCATTTTCATGATAACCGTTTCCATAACTTCCATAACCATAACCGTAGCCATATCCATAACCGTAACCATATCCATACTTGGATTTTTGACGGTAATCGTTGAATACGAAACTTATGTTTTTGACTTCTCCTTTTTTGTATTTATCATTTATGATATTCAACATGCCTTTCTTTGAATAGTCTTGTCGAACCATATATATTGTTGCGTCTGCATGATTAATTAAATCTAGCGCATCAGATACCAAACCTAATGGTGGCGTATCTAAAATTACATAATCG
>CAZHSA010000184.1:0-7654 GCA_964535135.1 uncultured Kordia sp. | reverse complement strand
AGGAAAATACAAACGAACCAGATACAAGCTTTATTTAAAAGATGCCATAGAACTTGCCTTACATACAGGCGGTAGGCGTGAAGAAGTAGTTGAGTTAAAATGGAATATGATAAAGGAAGTTGATAATGAACCAGCTTATGTTATAGTTCCAAACCTTAAAGTTGAGAGACAAAAAGGAGAAGGTTTTAGCGATAATGTCGCTCCCAAAATTATACCTGTGACCACAAGTTTATACAAATTATTGTTGAGACTGGGGTATAACGAAAATAAAGGTAGCCATGAGTATTTATTAGAGCCAGATAGAAAAGCAAAACCTTTATCAATGATGGAAGCCATATCTAAAGGATTTTCACATTATTACGGATTACAAGAAACGGGAAGAAAATTGCAATTTAAACATTTACGTAAAACTTATTTAACTTATTTGGTAGCTGCACTTGGAGATCAAGCCAAAGAATTATCTTCACATTCAACTGATGAAGTGCTACAAAAACACTATATAAATGATAAAATTGTAAGTAAAGCAGTTAAAAAATTAGAGATTTTCAGCGACTAAATCCGTTCATTATGGTACTCCTAAATAGTACTCCTACTAAAAAAGCACCTTTTTAACATAAAACCTATTGTTGTTAAAAAAGGAAACCCACTCAAAATGAGTGGGTTATCTAGTAGCGAGATCGGGAATTGAACCCGAGACCTCCGGGTTATGAATCCGACGCTCTAACCAACTGAGCTACCTCGCCTTGTTTGCGGCTGCAAATATAGGAACTATTTTTTTTTGAGCAAATAATCCGTAAAAATTATTTTTTTTGTTCTTTTCTTTTAAACTTATCAATTAATGTATATATTGTCAGCAACATAATCAAGAAATACAGCATGTCAGATAAAATCAGATACGAAATTGAGTTCCCTATACAATCTTCACCACAGCTTTTATTCCAATACCTGTCAACACCTTCAGGATTATCCGAGTGGTATGCAGATAACGTAAATTCTCGTGGAGAACTTTTTACCTTTATTTGGGATGGTAGCGAAGAAACTGCAAAGTTATTGGCAAAGAAAAATAATGAACGCATTCGCTTTCAGTGGGAAGAAGATGAAGACAGTTCCTATTATTTTGAATTAAAGATCGTAGTTGATGAAATTACCAAAGATGTTTCTCTTATTGTAATTGATCATGCCGATGATGAAGAGGAAGTAGAAGAAGGTAAAATGTTGTGGGAAAACCAAATAGGAAGCCTGAAACAAGTTTTAGGTTCACGCTAAGAAAATCCACTTTTAAGAAGTATATTTGCCTTGAGAAAATCAAGGCTTTTTTTATGGTAAATTTTAATGGAAATATCAGCGAAGAAACAACGCTCTTAGATGTTGAAAATAGAGGGATAAAGTATGGCGATTCCCTATTTGAAACACTTCGGGTAGTAGGACATAAAATTCTCTTTTGGGAGGACCATTATTTCAGACTCATGGAATCTATGCGAATCCTTCGAATGGAAATTCCGATGAATTTTACAATGGAATTCTTAAAAGAAGAAATCCTGAAAACCTTGAAAGCAAACGAATTGTCAGACGGACGTGTGCGTTTTACGGTGTATAGAGGGAATGGCGGATTGTACTTGCCAACTTCCAATGAAGTGGAATATATAATCACAGCCAATACACTTGCTTCTCCTTTTTATCTCTTGTCGGATGCACCTTTTGAAGTAGATTTATACAAAGACTTTTACATTAATAAAGGATTACTTTCCACATTAAAGACCAATAACAAAGTCATACATGTTTTAGGAAGCATTTACGCGAAAGAAAATGAGTTGGATAACTGTTTGCTTGTCAATGAAGATAAAAGTGTGGTAGAAGCGTTAAATGGCAATATTTTCTTGGTGAAAGGGAATGTGATTAAAACACCACCAATTACGGATGGATGCCTAAAAGGAATTCTGCGAAAACAACTTATCGAAATGATTGAAAAATTACCTGATTATGAAGTAAAAGAGGAAAGCATCTCGCCGTTTGAAATTCAAAAAGCAGACGAATTTTTCGTAACAAATGTCATCAAAGGAATTGTGCCAATTACGAAATATCGTAAAAAGCAATTTGAATCAACTGTAGCAAGAGATTTAATTGCAAAACTAAACATGCGAATCCGTTTAGGATAGTTTTATAAGTTGTGAGTGAAGAGTGAAGTAACAAATTGACAAATCAACGAATCAACAAAAAAAATAATCCAGAGTCTCGTTAAAAAGTTATTAGTTGTGAGTTGTGGGTGAAAGCAACAAATTGACGAATCAACAAATTGACAAATCCCCAAATTAACCAAAAACTAATTATGACTCGGATCTTCTGGCGCATTGGACCAAATCAAATATTCGCCGCCGAGCTCCATCATTTTTTTACGCCAAATAGATTTGCACGATTTAGAAATGATTTCTTTCTGAAATTCATTCTCTACAATAATCCAAGAATTTGAATTCAATTCCTCGCTCAATTGATTGGCATGCCAACCAGAATACCCTAAGAAAAACTTAATGTCATCCTGATGTAATTTGTCTTCTTCCAATAGCTTAATAATAGAAGAAAAATCGCCGCCCCAATAAATCCCCAGCGAAATTTCTATACTATTAGGTACCAAATGTGGTATTTTATGAATAAAATACAAATTATCTTGTTCTACAGGTCCGCCATTATATACTTTAAACGTCGTTTTGGCGTTCGAAAATTGCGGAATCAAGTCAGAAAGATGAACATTTAGTGGTTTATTTAAGATAAAGCCAATAGAACCTTCTTCCGTATGATCAGCGAGTAAAACAACTGATCTATTGAAAGATACATCTCCTATAATAGATGGTTCAGCAATTAGTAGATGTCCTTTATCGGGTTTTAAGGCTATCATTTATCATTTTTTAGGTTAATTAAATCTATTAAAAAAAATCGGAATAATCAAATTCAACACGCTTTAACAACCTATAGAAAACGAAAAAGCACTCAAATTTGAGTGCTTTTTGTCTAATTTATATATAATATAATTAGTTTACTGCTTTTCCTAAATCAGAACCTGCTTTGAATTTCACTACTTTTTTAGCAGCAATTTGGATAGTTTTTCCAGTTTGTGGATTTCTTCCTTCTCTTGCAGCTCTTTCTGAAACTGACCAAGATCCAAATCCTACTAGAGAAACTCTGTTTCCTCCTTTTAAAGCTCCTTCTACATTTCCTAAAAATGATTCCAATGACTTCTTTGCTGCAGCTTTAGAAATTCCTGCGTCAGCAGCCATTGCGTCAATTAATTCTGTTTTGTTCATAATCGTTGAATTATTAATTGTTGGTTAAACATTATTTTTAAAAGCACTACAAATTTATACGGATTTCTTTGTCGTGCAAGTAATAGCGCGGGAAAACCGTGTTTTTGTTAATAACTTAGTGCTATTGTTAATAAACACGGCTATTTTTTATTGTTTTTCTCTCGTATCAGTAAATATAGGGGTTACGAGACTTTTGCTTCTTTTTCAAAGCGAAAACCGTTTAACAAAGCATTAATTTCCATTGAACGCTTTCCTGGAAGCTGCAAAATTTTCAACGAAATGTATCCTTCTTTGACCGCAATTTTCACCGCTGTTTTAGAGCTAATGACACTTCCAACGACATGTTCATGCGCTTCTATGCTCTTTTCTACTTCATAGAGTTTAATATTATAGGTATCGTCTCCGTTATGTAAAGTAGTCCAAGCGGCAGGATACGGACTCAATCCGCGAATCTTATTATATATATGGTCTATACTAGCTGTCCAATCAATCTTGCACGTTTCTTTGTGAATCTTATAAGCCGTTTTTGTTTCTTCAATTGTAGGTTGAATGGTCGTTGTAACATTGTCCTCTTCTATATGTTGTACAGTTTTGACAACTAAGTCACTTCCAATGGTCATGAGTTTGTCATGTAACGAACCTGCATTTTCGGTTGGATCAATGAATACTTCTTCCTGAAAAATCATAGCGCCCGTATCAATTTTTTCATCAATAAAAAAAGTAGTAACGCCCGTTTTGGTTTCTCCATTGATAATAGCCCAATTAATCGGAGCGGCACCTCTATAATCTGGAAGTAATGACGCATGCAGGTTAAAAGTTCCGTATGCCGGCATTTGCCAAACGACTTTAGGCAACATTCTAAAGGCAACGACAATTTGTAAATTCGCATTTAATGCTTTTAATTCCTCCACAAAAGAAGTTCGTTTCAAATTGGTAGGCTGTAACACCTTTAAATCATTTGCTAATGCAAACTTCTTCACGGCCGATTGATGCAACTTGCGTCCACGTCCTGCAGGTTTATCAGGCGCAGTAATTACACCAACCACGTTATAATTGGCATCCAATAGTGCTTTTAACGTCGCCACGGCAAAATCTGGCGTGCCCATAAAAACGATTCTCAAATCTCTCATATATTATATGGTATAAGTATTTTTTTCTGTTAAGGTAATTTGTTCTGCCTCCAAAAGTAATTGAATTACCGCTAATATAAGGTTTTCTCTATACGGTAATACCATACAAATTTCGGTTGAAGTCATGGGTTTTTCTTGTAAAATTTTCAAAATATCATCTCTTACGAGGAATTGCAATGCGGTATCGGGCGTTGCGTCCTTTTTTGTTTTACATACAGAACAAATACCGCATGCTTCTTTAGTGTGTTCTCCAAAATAGGAGAGAAGCTGCCTATTTTTACAAGTTTCCGAATCTTTACAATAGGTAATCACAGCGTTAACGCGTTGTTTTTTTAGTTCGTTTTGTTGTCTCACTTCTTTTGCGATCGGATGAATAGTTTTGTCATCTTCTCGTGCGACTAAAAAGGTAACTTCGGCATCCGTTTGAATCTCGTCTAAAAGTATAATTTCATCTTTTGCCAATTGCTGAATAGTCTCTGTAATTTTTTGCTGAGGTAATCCTAATTTCTGTGCGAGAAAATGTGTGTTGATGTTTATTTTTTGCTCAAAAGCGCCGCCGTAGGTTCGTAAAATAGCTTGTGTAATCAAACGTACGTTCGAATGCTTGTCTAAATAATTCATGAGGTTGAATTGATCCACGATGAATTTTAAGGAAGTCTTCCGATGAAAATGCTGTGAAAGCTGAATAATACTGTGTCGATCTAACAGTTGTAATGCCGTGTATGTTTTTTGTGTGGGAAATTGATATGCTTTGCAAAAATCGTAAAATGGCAAGGCGTGTTTGGTATCATATCCTTCACCGTAGGCAATCTGAAAGAAACTACACAGCTTCCGGAACACGATTTTTAAAAAATCGACACTTGGTAAGTTATGAATGAATTGTTTTTGTAAAGTATCAATATCGTTTTTATCAATTAGAATGATGGCATTTGCATATTCGCCATTACGTCCTGCACGACCAGCTTCTTGGTAATAATTTTCTAAACTATCGGGCAATTGCACATGAATGACGTTTTTTACATCAGGTTTGTCAATACCCATTCCAAATGCATTTGTGGCCACGATTGTTTGTACTTTTCCGTTCAACCAAAGTTGTAAGTTCTTTTTTTTCACTTCTGACGAAAGTCCACCATGAAAAAACACACTCGTAAACCCTTTTTGCGATAGTGCTTCGTGAATGCTTACGGTACTTTTTCGATTGCGCGTATACACAATACACGATTGCGGATATTTGCGCAAGGTTTTCTCTATGGTCGTGATTTTATGTTCGGTTTCTAAAACGGTATATGCTAAATTTTCGCGTGTAAATGACTGCTGAAACTTCTGAACGTTTATTAAGCGCAAACTTTCCTCAATATCTTTTACAACCACAGGTGTTGCAGTTGCTGTGAGCGCGATACAAGGCACTTTTGGCAGTATTTCTCGAAGCGAATTGATGTTTTTATAAGCGGGACGAAAATCGTTTCCCCATTGTGAAATACAGTGTGCTTCATCA
Organism: uncultured Kordia sp.; assembly: GCA_964535135.1. Classification (GTDB taxonomy): domain Bacteria; phylum Bacteroidota; class Bacteroidia; order Flavobacteriales; family Flavobacteriaceae; genus Kordia. Next base: position 1,733 of record CAZHSA010000184.1, on the reverse strand, counting down.
ACGGCAATCAAATTCACATTCATTTGCTTGATGCGTTCTTGAATAATTTCTTGTTGTAAACGCTCAGGCGACAAATATAAAAACTTGTAATCACCAAACACGCAATTGTCTAGTAAGTTGCCAATTTCTTCCTGTTTCAGTCCACCAGTAAGTGCAATCGCTTTGATGCCATTGGCTTTCAAGTTTGCCACTTGGTCTTGAATGAGCGCGACTAAAGGCGAAATGACAATGCAAATTCCGTCCATCGCCAAGGCAGGAATCTGGAAACAGACTGATTTTCCTCCACCAGTTGGTAATAAAGCCAGTGTATCTTTTTGTTGAATAACCGCATTGATAATATCTTCTTGCAACGGACGAAACGAAGTATGTCCCCAATATTTTTCTAGAAGTGCAAGCGGTTGGGTCATTCGTGGTTTTTAAGTGTCTGTAAGATGAAATCAACACGTTCTGAAACGGTTCCAAAAGGAACATTAATCAACTGATATCCGTAGTTTTCATACGCAGTTTTCAAAAACTCTTGAATGGTTTCTGCTTGTTCAAAACTCTCGTAGCGTTCGTTATCTTGTTCATAAATCTCTTTCCATGGCGCCAGCATAAAAGCTACATCGTACATATGATCTTTACAAGCAGTTCGAAACATGTCAGGATATTCGTCTCCTGTATAGTCCATATACGCGGCTACATCAGGAATGCCACGATCGTAAAAAGCATACGTTGCATCAAGCGGTTCAGCATCTTTAAATTGTTGAATTCGACCTTTTAAAAGCAATTCGCTAAACAATAAAGGTTGCGTTAAAAATAACTGTTCAATGCCTTTTTTCTGTGCAGCAGCTGTGACTTCTCGTGAAATTTCATGAAAACAAGTATATCCTTTTGCTTCTAAATCAGTAATTAAGGTAGATTTCCCTGTGCCAGGTCCGCCAATAATAAGTATTCTTTTCGTGTTCAATCTGAATCATTTATGGGCTAAAATTACGGAAATTGTTAGGAATATGAAATTTTTGTTTTTTGCTTGTTGGTTTTTTTATTAAAATAAATCAACACATATTTTTGAAGCGATTGCAATGAAAAAGCTCTTCCTATACATATAAAAAATATAGGAAGAGCTTTTATGAAATTAGGGAATTATCCAGATGCAATTATGTATTACTAAAAGCATTCTTATTTTGTAAAGAAGCTTATAATTAAAATAGATATAACTTTTTTTACGGATAAAACTTTATCCACCACATCTCTCAGTTCCAGCAAAACCATCTGTAACATTTCCTAGTGTTTTTGTTCCACCATTTGTTGTTTGACAGCTAGCATTATTAGGATCGTTACTTTTTTCAGGCGGACACGTAAATGTGTCTTCTTGCACACAACCTTGCACAACAGTTTGTCTATCGTTTCCTCCTAAAATTGCACTCAAATTATTAACCTTAGCAATTTGTATTTTTTTAAATTTTAAATGTCTCATAATGTAAATTATTTGTTTAGTTTGCAATAGCAAGGTGCGGAATATTTTTAGAATCTACTAATTCTTTATTTGATGCTTTATAAAACATCAATTTTTTAAATTACTGATTATCAATGTTTTTAATGTAGTGTGAAGGGAGAATTTTGGTTTGCGCTTTAAAGGCCTTCGAGAACGTTTCCTGACGCTTAAAACCAAATTCTTCAGCAATGGCTTTGATGGTATAGGCTCTTAATTTAGAGTCATTTTTTAAGCGAATTAGTGCAGCGTTGATTCG
>CAZHSA010000183.1:1320-7665 GCA_964535135.1 uncultured Kordia sp. | reverse complement strand
ACTGCGGAAGACATTGAAGTGAAATCTACATACAGCAAAGAAGATCTTGACAATGTGGAACATTTAGATTTTGTAGCAGGAATTGCGCCAAATCTTCGTGGACCGTATGCTACGATGTATGTGCGCCGACCGTGGACTATTCGTCAATATGCAGGATTTTCTACTGCAGAAGAAAGCAATGCTTTTTACAGAAGAAATTTAGCTGCAGGACAAAAAGGATTATCAGTTGCGTTTGATTTAGCAACACATCGCGGATATGATAGCGATCATGAACGTGTGGTTGGCGATGTGGGAAAAGCAGGTGTTGCTATTGATTCGGTAGAAGATATGAAAATTCTCTTCGATCAAATTCCACTTGATAAAATGTCGGTTTCCATGACTATGAACGGTGCAGTATTGCCCATTATGGCATTTTACATAGTAGCTGCGGAAGAACAAGGTGTAAAACCTGAATTGCTCGCAGGAACTATTCAGAATGATATTTTAAAGGAATTTATGGTGCGTAATACCTACATTTATCCGCCGACACCTTCCATGAAAATCATTTCAGATATTTTTGAATACACGTCAGCAAACATGCCGAAATTCAACAGTATCAGTATTTCCGGTTATCACATGCAAGAAGCTGGTGCTACCTGCGATATTGAACTTGCATACACCTTAGCAGACGGTTTGGAATATATTCGCAAAGGACTTGCCGCAGGAATGGACATTGATACCTTTGCGCCTCGCCTTTCGTTTTTCTGGGCAATTGGAATGAATCATTTTATGGAAATTGCCAAAATGCGCGCAGCTCGAATGTTGTGGGCGAAGTTGGTGAAACAATTCAATCCCAAAAACCCAAAATCAGTATCCTTACGAACGCATTGTCAAACGAGCGGTTGGAGTCTTACTGAGCAAGATCCGTTTAACAATGTTGCGCGAACTTGTATTGAAGCAGCAGCAGCAGCTTTTGGCGGCACGCAAAGTTTACATACCAATGCCTTGGATGAAGCCATTGCGCTGCCTACAGACTTTTCTGCACGCATTGCACGTAATACACAAATTTACCTGCAAGAAGAAACTAAAATTACCAAAACGGTGGATCCGTGGGCGGGAAGTTATTATGTAGAAAAACTCACGCATGAAATCGCGCACAAAGCCATGCAACTGATTGAAGAAGTGGAAGAATTGGGCGGCATGACCAAAGCGATTGAAGCAGGAATCCCGAAAATGCGTATTGAAGAAGCGGCGGCGCGTAAGCAAGCACGCATTGATTCTGGACAAGACGTCATTGTAGGTGTAAACAAATACAGACTCGAAAAGGAAGATCCGTTACATATATTAGAAGTAGACAATCAAACTGTTCGAAATGCACAATTGGCACGTTTGGACGCATTGAAAAAGCAACGAAATGCTTCAGAAGTTACTAAAGCTCTAGAGCAACTGACAACAGCAGCAAAACTTGGTAACGAAAACTTATTAGCGTTGGCAGTTGATGCCGCTCGAAAACGAGCCACTTTAGGTGAAATTTCAGATGCATTGGAAGTTGTTTTTGGAAGATATAAAGCACAAATTAAATCATTTTCAGGCGTGTATAGTAAAGAAATAAAAGACGATAGTTCGTTCCAAAAAGCAAAAGAATTGGCTGCAAAATTTGCAGAGATTGAAGGTAGACAACCGCGAATTATGATTGCAAAGATGGGACAAGACGGACATGATCGTGGTGCAAAAGTAGTGGCTACAGGATACGCAGATGTTGGATTTGACGTAGATATTGGACCTTTATTCCAAACGCCAGCGGAAGCTGCCAAACAAGCGATGGAAAATGATGTGCATATTTTAGGTGTTTCTTCCTTGGCTGCAGGTCATAAAACCTTGGTTCCACAAGTGATAGCAGAGTTAAAAAAATATGGTCGTGAAGATATTATGGTGATTGTTGGTGGCGTAATTCCACACCAAGATTATGAATTTTTGTTTGAAGCTGGCGCAGTTGCTGTGTTTGGTCCTGGAACAAAAATTAGCGAAGCGGCCATTCAGTTGTTAGAAATTTTAATTGACGAAGAATAATTTTTAAAAAAAGCCGAATATGTATTTTGAGTTGTTAACTCTTTCTTGAAATTTAACCGTTATAGCCAAAACTCTTTTCAGGAATTTTTCCAACAACACCTTCAAAAAACTTGTAGATATACGCAAAATCAGCTTTCATGTCGTCGGTTGGATAAAAAAGTTTGTCGATTTTCACCTCTTTCTTTCCAAAGTCGAATGCTACTAGTGTAATTGGAACTTTAGCTTCTTTGGCAATATAATAAAAGCCTGTACGCAATTCGTTGACTAATTTACGTGTTCCTTCTGGCGCTAAAGTCAATCGGAATTCCTCTTTTCCTTTAAAGACAGCAGCGATGGCTTGTACTTTGTTTTGTCCCGGCGTTCTATCAAGTGACGCGCCGCCTGTCCAACGAAAATACCACCCAAATGGAAAACGAAACAATTCCTTTTTGGCAACGTAATTAATTTTGGTTTTCGTGATGCTTCTGATCATCAATCCAATGTAGAAATCGTGCCAACTGGTATGCGGAACTACAGCAATAACACATTTTTTCACTTCTTTTGAAAATGAACCTTTGATTTTCCAACCCATGAGTTTGAAGTAAATAAATTTGTAGATCGCGCGCATAGTATTTGGGAGATTTATAAATTAATTATGCTTTTTAATTGCCTTGCAAATGTAATGAAGTTTCAAGGATTGAGCTATATAATTATCGCTTATTACAATTTCAAAACCTTTTATTTTGACATATTTGTGAAAATAGTAACGATTGTAGAAAACAGTAACAATAAAACGAATCTAACGTTTTAGGCATTAGGTTTTTGATGTTAAGAATTAGTGACATTTCAAAAAATATTATAGTTCTACAAAAAACAGATAGCCACAAGTTTTTACAAAACTTTCGCAAAGACGTTTCAAAAAATCTAACAAGTCTAAAAGCGAAGCGGACAAGCGTCAGCGTTTCTATAGCAAAGCGTGTCCAAATCACATTTTCTTATACATGTTCTTCAACTTCTCCCGCGTAATGATTTCTTGCCAGTTTTTGCCCAATGCATTTTCCCAAAGTGGGACTAACATTAACGCAATATCAATCATTTTGTCGAATTCTTTGTCGGTCAAATCTTTACAAACACCTTTTGGAATGTCGATATCATGTTTGATGACCATTTTTTTGAATTCAGAAACACCTTGCGGATAAAATTCTTCCAAATGATTGAATACAATACAGTTTCCAATTCCGTGCTTGGTTCCTAACAAATACGAAAGTCCGTAACTCATCGCGTGCGCTACACCAACTTGCGAATACGCAATACTCATGCCGCCATGCCAAGAAGCCATCATCAGTTTGTCTTCCGAATCTTCATCGCGTACATTTTTTTCTAGGAATACATTGCGACATAATTCCAATGCTTTTTCACCATAACTTTGACTAAACGCATTCAAATACGTTCCTGTAAGCGATTCTATACAGTGAATATAACAGTCCATTCCCGTGTAAAACCACTGATTTTGTGGCACACCGCGCGTTAATTCCGGATCTAACACTACTTGATCAAACGGCGTGTAATCTGAGTTGATTCCTAATTTCTTTTCAGGTCCAGTCAATACTGTCGTACGCGAAACTTCCGCGCCAGTTCCTGAAATTGTCGGAATTCCCACATGATATACAGCTTCAGTACTCACCAAATCCCATCCTTGATAGTCGGCTGCGCTTCCTTCATTTGCCAGCATAATTGCGACGGCTTTTGCCATATCGAGCAAGGTTCCACCACCAATTCCGATAATTCCTGATGGATTTTCGGTAAAACGTGATTTCAGTTCGTCTACCAACGCATCAACTTGTGAGGTTTTAGGTTCTTCTTCCGCAGAGACAAAAATAATTTGATCTAAAAAACGAAGCGGAATACGATCAATAAGCCACGGATTGTGCTCAAAAACATCATCTACCAAAAAGATAAACGGCGCCTTCGTATTGATTCGCTTTGGCGTTAGAATTTCCTGTATCTGGTTAAAACTTCCTCTTCCGAAGATTACTCTGGGAACCATTGGAAAGTTTTTATACTGCATAGTTAGTTAGTTTAATGTTGTAAATATAAATAGTCTGTTAACTTATTTCGTGTTTTAGCAAATTTTCTTGAAACTTTTCGGTAAACTGCCCCACATGATAGCCGTCCATCAAGGCGTGGTTTACAGAAACCGAAAGTGTCATCATTTTTTTTGTGCCTACCGTTTCCATTTTACCAAAGGCAATTCTTGGAACCGATTCTTTTTTTCCGTGAAAAGGTTCTTTGTGACCTGTAAAATTTACCCAAGGCAAAGCCGATACAAAGACACAATCTTCTGTGTTTTTAGTTGGAAAAAGTGCATCTGAGTTATAAATTCGTTCTTTTTCTTGTGTTATATTGTGATTGAACACTTTAAAATTCGCATCATATTCAATAAAAGAAAAACCAAATACATTGTTTTCTCTTAAGATCGTCGCCGACGCGTGAATAGCATCGTGTACTACTACTTCATTTTCATTTTCTATGCGATAACGAAACGCTTCAACCGCATTTACAGCTTTCATACAATCGTGCAAATACACCGCAAAAAAGCTATTTCCAGATGCTTTTGAAAATTCATACGCTTTGGTAACATCCATCGGTGTTGCAACGGCAAAAAACGGATCTTGAAACGTATTGAAAAACGCAAAATGTTCCTTGCGATTCCACGTTTGTACATTGAGCTTTCTCATCACAAGTAATTTAGGACTTCTTTGATGTTTTTAACTACATCATATTCCTCCGATTCTTCATGTGGCGCTACTTGTTCGTGTTGCCATGTCGTATGAAATGGTACATGAATTGCCTTTGCTCCTATGTTGATTATTGGCAAAACGTCGGATCGTAAGGAGTTTCCAATCATTAAAAACTCGTTTACGTCAATTTCGAGATGCTCCAATAAATCGCTGTAATTTTTCTCTTTTTTGTCGCTCATCACTTCTACATGATGAAAATATTTGGTCAAGCCCGATTTTTCCAGTTTTCGTTCTTGATCGAGTAAATCGCCTTTTGTTAGGACTAATATTCTATATTTTTTGTGTAAATGTTCTAAGACTTCTTCAATACCATCAAGTAATTCTACAGGCATGTCGATCATTTGCTTGCCAATGTCTAAAATTTCAGAAAGCACTTTGTTTGCAATTTTCCCGTTGGAAAGTTCCATGGCACTTTCTATCATCGACAGTACAAAACCTTTGATTCCGTAACCGTATAATGGCAAGTTTTTCATTTCCATTTTAAACAATTCCTGATCAATCTTATTTTCTGTTTCGTAGGCAGAAAGCAGTTTGGCAAACCGATGTTCGGCATCTCGGAAATATGTTTCGTTCACCCAAAGTGTATCATCGGCGTCAAATGCGATGACTTTTACAGTATCATATTTCATGAGTTCCAAACTTTTTTGGCGCGTTCTAAATCTTCTGGCGTATCAATTTCGACACCTTCTACAGTCGTCGTGACCATTTTTATTTTCTTTCCAAATTCTAAGTAGCGAATGCATTCAATTTTTTCGGTAGCTTCTAGCATTTGCATTGGTAATTTGGCAAAGTCTAACAATGCTTGCTTTCGAAATGCATAAATTCCTTTGTGCTTGTAATATTTGGCACCTGCATTTTTATCTCTTGGAAATGGAATTGGCGAACGCGAAAAGTATAAAGCAAAACTACGTTGATCTACAATTACCTTTACGGTGTTGGGATTGCTAATTTCGTCCCAATCTGTAATTTCGACCATGAGTGAAGCGAGATCAATTTCTTTCTGAGGATCTTCATAAAAAACGTTGATTACCTTTTCTAGACTTGCTTTTTCCGTAAACGGTTCGTCGCCTTGCACATTAATCACAATATCTGCTTCCACACCTTCTACCGCTTCTGCTATGCGATCGCTTCCAGATTCGTGTTCCTTTTTACTCATGATGACGTTTCCGTCATGCTTAGTGATTTCTTCTCTAATAACATCGCTGTCCGTCACCACATAGACTTCTTCAAAAAGACCTGTAGCAACTGTAGCTTCATACGTTCGGGTAATTACCGTTTTGCCGTGTAAGTCTTGCATGAGCTTTCCGGGAAATCGAGAAGCTGCATATCGTGCGGGAATCATTGCTATTATTTTCAAAAGGAAGAATTTTTATAAATCCAAAAATACAATTATTTTAATGTAAGATACATTATTTGAGAAAAAGTTGTTGATTGTTGGTTGCCAGTTAAAGGTATTTTTTTATTTTACATTTAACGTTTTATATTTTAAATTTCTTTTTTGATTGTTGTGGGTTGG
>CAZHSA010000183.1:0-1220 GCA_964535135.1 uncultured Kordia sp. | reverse complement strand
CTCTTATGATGATTTACTCGAATTTTTATGACTCATCATTTTTAAATTCTTAACTGGTTTTTACAATTGAAACTTCTCAATTCTCAATATTAACCTCTCAAAACTTAAGATTATTCCGAAACAAAGAAATCATCCGAAAAACCAATTAGATACAACTTTTCTTGTGCACGTGTCATGGCCGTATACAACCAGCGCATGTATTCTTTTCCAACGCCGTTTGGTAAGTAGGGTTGCTCAATAAATACCGTTTTCCATTGTCCTCCTTGCGATTTATGACAGGTAATCGCATAGCTGAATTTTACTTGCAATGCGTTGAAATATTTGTTGGCTTTTACTTTTAAGAATTTTTTGTATTTGGAAGTTTCACTGGCGTAATCGTTCATTACTTCTTGGTAGAGACGATTTCCGTCTTCATAGGATAAGGCTGGTGTTTCAGCGTGAATCGTGTCTAACAACAATACCGTTTCTAATGGTTTCTGATTTGGATAATCGACCATACGTATGTTGACTTCCGCAAAGCGAAAACCATACAATTCTTTGATTGCGAAAATTTCTAAGACTTCAATGATATCGCCATTGGCAATAAATCCTGCTTCAGAAGTTGGCGGCAACCAAAAGTAATTGTTTTTTACCACCATTAAATAATCGCCTGAAGACAATTCGTTCTCGTTGAATAAAATACGATTGCGTATTTGTTGATTGTAAATATTGGCTCTTTTATTGGAACGAACAATGATTGCCATTTCTTCTTTTCCACTGTCTGAATACGAATCGCTGATAGCATCTTGAATTTCATATCCATCAATTAAGCGAACAACATCTGGAAAGTTAGACAGCTGAAATTTATATTCTGCATAAAATTCCTCATGCAATTGCTCGCGTAAATTCGTTGCATTGACTAATATTCCAGAATCTGAATCTTGTCGTACAACTTCATCCAGTTCAATCATGGTGACATTTTTGTCGTAATTCAATTCTAACGTACGTTCATCCAACGCTGGACTGATGTCTAGTTTTACAGGCGGCAACTGCGCTGTATCGCCAATTAACACCAGTTTACATTTGTGACCAGAATAGACATACATCATTAAATCATCTAACAGAGAACCATTTTCAAACAATTTAGAATCGCTTGGCGAATCAGGAATCATAGACGCTTCATCCACAATAAAAATAGTATCACGATGCTTATTTGGTTGCAACACAAAGCTTACGCCGCC
>CAZHSA010000182.1:0-7679 GCA_964535135.1 uncultured Kordia sp. | reverse complement strand
GGAAACAAATATCCAGAAGGCTACGAAAACGTCATGCAAACCATTACACCGGAAGCAGTTTTTGAGAAAGTGGTGAAAGTGATTGATAACTAATTCTATGTATTACATATATGTTACAAGATTCAATTTTATTAGAAAAACGACATAAAAAATTTATAACTACAGTTTGTGAATCTGAAATTGTTTATGGATTAAAAAGTACGGAAGGCTTTGCTACTTCAAGCTCAGTTCATTTTGAAGACGATAGAGGAAATCCAATCGGAATTATTTGTTTTTGGGCTGAAAAACCAATAGCAAAATTATGTATCAAGAATGAATGGCGTAACTATAAAGTTTGTGAAATTCCTTTGCCAGATTTTATTGAAAATTGGTGTATAGGAATGGAAAATGATGGATTGCTAATTGGAACAGAATTCGACCAAAATATGTTTGGGTTTGAAGCAGAACCTTTAGAGTTGATCCTTGAATTATTAGCAAAGCTAAAAACCCTTGGAAAAGAAATAATCCTTAAAAAATTTGATGATATACTTGATTTAGAAAGTCAAATAAGAGATATTTTAGAATAAAATTATAAGTTGATTTTCATAATTTGATGGTAGTAGTTAATAAATAGCTTTTACTTTTCAACTCACAACTCACAACTCACAACTCACAACTCACAACTCACAACTCATCAAATATCATCAAAATCCACCGCAATCGTCGCTGTGGTTGGATGTGCCTGACACGCGAGAATCATTCCATCTTCAATTTCGCTATCCGTTAATATCTGATTCTTTTCCATCACGGCTTTTCCGTCTGTAATTTTACAAATACAACTACTACAAATTCCACCTTGACACGAATAAGGAGCGTCAATTTTTTGCTTTAATGCTGCGTCTAAAATGGTTTCACTAGCGTCCATTTCAAACGTAAACTCTTCATCATCAACCGTTACAGAAATGGTTGCTTTTCCAGAAACGGCAGCAGCTTCTTCATTCGTTTCTGAAGACGATGTAAACAATTCAAAATTAATAGCATCTTCCAAAACGCTATTCGCTTTTAGTGTATCTGAAACCGTGTGAATCATGGCTTCTGGTCCACAAATATAAAAATGCTTAAAATCAGTGTCTTTCATCTGATTTTTCAATATGTAATTCACCGCAGTGCTATCAATACGTCCTGGTAATGCATTTTCAGCACGTGCTTGACTGTACACAAATTTTAAATAAAAATTAGGGTATTTTTCTGCCAACGCGATCAATTCGTCATGAAAAATAGTTTCTTCCGTTGATTTATTTCCATACAACAACGCTACTGTATTTCCGTAGTCCAATGCCGTTTTTAAAATACTCATAATTGGCGTAATACCACTTCCGGCAGCAAACAGCGCAATGGCACCTGGATGCATAGAAGGTGTATATACAAAATTTCCTTCTGGCGCATGTACTTCAAGTGTCGTACCTTCGGTCAATTCACGATTTGCGTAGGTAGAAAACGTTCCATTCTCCACTTCTTTAATGGCAACGCGAAGCTTATTTTCTTTTGGTGCCGCACATAACGAATAGGCTCTGCGAACTTCTTCACCATTTAACTGTGTTTTTAAGGTAATATATTGTCCGGCTTTAAAGGAATACGAAGGTTGTAATGCTTCTGGAACATTGAATTCTACGCTTACAGCGCTTGGCGTTTCTCTATGAATATGACGTACTTCTAATGAACGAAAATCTGACATTGTGCAATTTTTTTAAATAAATCATCGCGTTTTGCGAATTGTTCTGCAAAAATAAACAATACTGAAAGGCTTTTAAAACGATTTACTAATAAATTACAACTAAAAAAATCAGACAATACTAAAATGCTTACTATATTGAAGCATGGATTGAAATTCATAGGTAAAATGGACTAAAAACCAAGATTAATGTAAATATATACAAGCGTAAGTGCAAAGGCATTCGTGGCAAAAAACATAAAACCCAATACCAATTTGTAACAAATTTAAAAAACAGCTACTAACCATAACAACTAAATTAACTATACAATGATTCAAAAATTTATCAGTCTTCAATGGAAAGAGTTTCTCCGATCTGCTTCTTTCCAAAAAGGAGTCGCTATTAAAGTATTGCTTTTTATTGCTGCTGCTTATGTGGGAGGAATGGCAATAATAGGAGGAATGGGACTGTACTTAGGAATTAAAAAAATGATTCCAGGTGTTGATCCTATGTTGATTGTAAACAGCTTTATTATTTTTTGGTTTATGGCCGATTTGTTGCTTCGATACTTTATGCAGCAAATGCCTGTAATGAATATAAAACCACTGATGATTATTCCCGTCAAGCAAAAAAATATCATTCACTTTTTACTGGGAAAATCGGTCATTTCATTCTTCAATCTGCTACCGTTATTGGTGGCAATTCCTTACTGTATTACCGCATTATTAAAAGGAAATCATTCGCCGCTTAATGTTATATTTTGGTTGCTTTCCATTATTATAATTACACTTTGTATCAACTTTTTAAACATGTTGGTGAATAAAAGTAATACTGTATTTTATATTGTAGCAACGGTATTGGTTTCATCCATAGCATGTCAATACTTTGGAGTTTTAAATATTGCACAATATGGAGGAATGGTTTTCTACGGATTGTATATGAATCCATTCTACATCGTAATTCCTATTGCGATTTTAGCTTTGCTATATTACGCGAATTTTGATTATCTAAACAAGCGCTTTTATTTAGATAGCGCTATTTCTAAAAAAGTAAAAGAAGTCAACACGTCCGATCTTTCTTGGCTTGATCGTTTTGGTGCTATGGCAACCTTTTTAAAAAACGATGTACGTATGATTTGGCGAAACAAACGACCAAGACAAGTGGTGATTATGTCGTTTCTATTTTTGTTTTACGGAGTTTTATTCTTCACACAAAAAGTATACAATGACATGCCCGCAATGTTAGCGTTTGCGTCCATTTTTATCACGGCAGGATTTTTATTCTCGTTCGGGCAATTGGTGCCTTCTTGGGATAGCGAACATTACAAAATGCTAATGAGTCAAAACATTCCGTACCGACAATACTTAGAATCTAAATGGTATTTAATGGTGATTGCTGTCGTTATTTCATTCATTTTAAGTACGCCGTACATATATTTTGGTTGGGACAAATACGCCATGATTGCCGCAGGCGCATCGTTCAACATCGGAATCAACTCGTTTGTAACACTATTTGGTGGTGCGCTTAACAGAGTTCCTATTAAATTGAACGAAAAAGCAAAAGCATTTAGCAACACTAGTGGTTTCAATCCGACTCAATTGCTCATTGCATTGCCAAAACTACTCTTACCCGTTTTGCTTTTTTGGGTACCTTATTACTTTACCAATTACAATCTAAATGCAGGAATCATCACTTTGGCAGTAAGTGGTCTTATTGGGTTGGTTTTTAGAAACTATTTCCTTTCCCAAATAGAAAAAGTATATCAAAAAGGAAAATACAAAACGATTGCCGCATTCGACGAAAAATAATCAATCTCAAAAACTCATACAATGATCTCAATACATAATATCTCAAAAACATACGGACAAAACACTGTTTTAAAAATAGATTCACTCGACATTCCAAAAGGACAAAGTTTTGGCTTGGTTGGAAATAATGGAGCGGGAAAAACAACCCTTTTTAGTTTGCTGTTAGATTTGATTCAGCCCACTACAGGATACATTAGCAGCAAAGACATCAAAGTAAACGAAAGCGAGGATTGGAAGCCGTTTACCTCGTCATTTATTGATGAAAGTTTCCTTATTGGTTATTTAACACCTGAAGAATACTTTTACTTTATTGGTGATTTGCGCGGACAAAACAAATCGGATGTAGACGCGTTGTTGTCGCAATTTGAAGATTTCTTTCACGGAGAAATTTTAAACCAGAAAAAATACCTGCGCGATTTGAGTAAAGGAAATCAAAAGAAAGCAGGAATTGTAGCATCATTTATCGGAAATCCAGAAGTGATTATTTTAGATGAACCTTTTGCAAATTTAGACCCAACGACACAAATTCGTTTGAAAGGAATTATTAAAAAACTATCAGAAGACAATCAAGTAACGGTATTAGTATCAAGTCACGATTTAATGCACGTTACGGAAGTTTCTGATCGAATTGTAGTATTGAACAAAGGAGAAGTTGTTAAAGATATAGAAACGTCTGAAGCTACCTTAAAAGAGCTAGAAGCGTTCTTTGCAGGTTCGGCTGTGGAAGCTGCTGCCACTTTAGAAGAAGAATAAGCATTTGTAAGAATACAATAATTCGCATAAAAAAAGCACTAAACCATACATTTATGCGTATGTTTTAGTGCTTTTGTTTTTGCTATTACCAATAGTTACCCTCTTTTATCATCTTGCTTTACTTACGTAAAAAAAGCAAATTTCAAGATGTTATTTGCATATTGAATACAATTACAAGTTCCCTCAAACCTGGCTTTGTTATATACAAAAAGAAGAAAGTTCTATTAATTTCGTTGTTCATTTTTCTTTTCAACTTTTTACGGTTAAAAATTTTCGACATTGATACTCTGAACAGGTCATTCGAGGGCAATAGCATTGCTTTTACGATTTAACCACAAACTATATATGATATCTACGAATATGCTCCGTACATATTAACTTTATATACACACTTTTCCTTTTAACCAAAAGGTTACGTATTCTTTTTTATTTTCTTTATTTAAGTAGATAATAGAGACTTGTTTTTTAAAATCGCCCTCTATTTCTGTATTGTAAGCTACTTGGATTAAATATCCTTTTTCGTGCTTTGAAAATGTTGGTTTCATACAACCGCAGCTAGACATTACTTTAAAACCGTCTAGTTCTTCACTGGTTACCAACAATAGTGTTGCTTTAGCATCTCCTTTAAATGCTACATCTCCAAAATTATAGTAGTAATACTTTTCATCTCGGGTAAGATTTCCTTTGGAAGGACTATAGTTTTCTAGGTTGAACGTATCGTCAAACGTAGGAACTGTAATCCAATCCCATTTTGGCTCTTTGGCGCTACATTTTACCGTAGGATCTGAAGCCAAATCTTTAATTCCACAACTGCAAATAAGGCATGCATCTTTTCCAAAATTGTGTGAAATTCGTACTTGGTCTTTGAGCGATATATTAGCATTGTTTTTTGAATTGTGCGGACACGTATTACAAATCGCTACTCGCTCGTCAAACCAGGCGGGTAAATTTTCTTTATTTCTTAGTTTTGCTTTGATTCCTTTTACAATACTCATGCGATATTATTTAAGAAAAATTGATAATACGTTTTATATTCTGTGAATGCTGGAATTAAGCTTATATGGTGTAAATACTTTTACTTATTATAGAAATAATTGTATAGTAAATAAAAAGACAATAGCATCCATCCAATTAAGTAGAAGACTTCTTTTAATTTTATCTGAGAAAAATTGCCGTAATTTTTCCAAATGATATCTAGTAAAAAACTTACAAAAACTATAAAAGTTAAAATACCTGCGAATAAAATCATCTTTTTCTTCATTTAATAAAAAATTATTAGTTGTATGCTAATTTATAAAAAGAAGTGAGTAAATACTCACTTCTTTTTATAAATAATTAAGATAGATTACTTTTTCTTAGTAAGCATCCCATCCTTGACCGAACCAGTCAATGATTTGTGCACCTGCAGCAATACCACCTAAGATACCTGCAACACATAATCCTCCACAAGCGGCTCCACCAGCAACTTTTTCTAACTGCTCTTCATTTAATTCGAAGTCATCTACACTTACTGGAGCTGGAATGTTAATGTAAATTACATCTGCATCTGTTTGATCTTCAACAACGATTGTTTTCCCTTCTGGCAATTGCATCTCAGCTCCAACTAAAGATTCGATAGCTGCTTCTGGGTTGCTAACTAATTCGTTTTTGAATGCTTCGCTTTCCCAAGCTTTTGTGATTAACTGCTCTACTAATTTTTGTCCTTGTTCTTGTTTTTCTTGTGTATATTTCATGATCTTGTTTTTTTAAAATTTATTTTTGGTTTTAGAATTTATTTTTTAGAATAAATAGTCAACTAATGCGTGTGTGTAATATCCAGCTAAAATGATTGGATTCCATGTGTCTGGAGCTTCACCACCAGCTACTTGCTCTAATTGCTCTTCAGTTAACTCCATCTCATCTAAACTTGGTTGTCTAGGGATGTTAACATATACTGTATTTTGAGCAGATTGGTCTCTTACTACAATTCTCTTTCCAGCTGGAACATTAAAAGTTTTTCCAGTTGCACTTTCAATAGCAGCTACAGGATCGTTTACTAATTGTTGTTTGAAAGTTTCACTTTCCCAGGCTTTTTGTACTAAAGCTTCCATGAACTCTTGTCCATTTTCTATGTTTCCTAATTCAGTTTTCATAATTGTTTTGATTTTTATTATATATGTAATTTTTAACTAATTTTTAAAATGTTGGAAATGTTGGCGGTGTAAGCAAGTCCTTAATTGCGTCCTTAATTTGATCAAGAATACCAGCACCACCAGCGACAGCTTCTAATTGTTCTTCTGTCAATTCTATTTCATCAATTTCTGGCATTGCAGGAATGTTGATGTACGTAACGGAAGCATCTGATTGATCTCTAACGACAATTCTTTTTCCTTCTAAGTTTAACCTTTCCCCTGAAAGTTTTTCAATTGCAGCTACTGGATTTGCCACCAATTCTTTTTTAAACTGTGCATCATCCCAAGCTTTTTCTACGATATTGCTAAATAGCTTTTCGCTTTGAGTTACTTCATTCATAATTATAGTTTTTTGGTATTAATATTTTGGTTTAAGATCTTCTTCCTGGTAAAAACGGTAATAATATTTGCAATGGAAATATAGGAGATGTAGGAGGCAACATTAATCCTCCAGCGACAGCTTCTAATTGCTCATCATTCAATTCCATGTCTTCCACATCTGGTGACGCTGGTATATTTATATAAACAGCTGAAGTATTTGATTGGTCTCTAACGATGAGTGTTTTTCCTTCTGGTAATTGCACGCGTTCACCAGTTAATTTTTCAATAGCATTGATTGGATCGTTGATTAATTCTTGTTTGAAATTTTCATCTTCCCAAGCTTTATTTATAACTGTATGCAATATTTCTTGCGATTTTTGTTGTTGTGCTGTCAGCTCCATTTTTATATATTTAATGTTGTTGTTTCTTAACTACAGTGTAAATATACTTGCATGATTCTTGATAAAAATGCCGAAAAAACTGATAAAACTGTTAGAAGTGATTTTATATAGTGTTTGTGTAGAAATAATTAGGTATTCCTGTAGCATCTAAACAATTACACTATCTTTTTTTGGAAGAGTCGGCGTTGTAGTGTTGAAAGATTCGGATACTTTTGCAGTGTGTACAAAATACATTTCAAGTTCGCCTTTGCCTTTGGCTGTAATTTTTCCTCGGTATTCAAATGTAAATTCTGGATCGTCTTTTACAAGTTCATACGTATTGTTGCTAATATTTACTTTGCCAATAGCGCCATTACTTTCCATACGACTGGCAATATTTACCGTATCTCCCCAAACGTCGTACTGGAATTTTTTTACACCTACAATTCCTGCCACTATAGGTCCGACATGGATTCC
This sequence comes from uncultured Kordia sp., assembly GCA_964535135.1. Taxonomy (GTDB): domain Bacteria; phylum Bacteroidota; class Bacteroidia; order Flavobacteriales; family Flavobacteriaceae; genus Kordia. Next base: position 78 of record CAZHSA010000182.1, on the reverse strand, counting down.
TACGCGCATCTCAAAGGCAGGTTTGTTTTGTAAGGTATGTTCTTGTTTTCTTTTGTTTACAAACGCTTGCATGTCTAT
>CAZHSA010000181.1:0-7715 GCA_964535135.1 uncultured Kordia sp. | reverse complement strand
TTCTTATACTCAATAATTTTCTATGACTTGAATCAATCTTACTTTTAAATTCAACATTTATAATTTATAATTTCAAAAAATTCTCTAGTATTCTGCTTCCTGCTTTGCTACTTTTTTCGGGATGAAATTGTACACCGTAAAAATTATCTTTTTGCAATGCAGATGCGTATTGTATATCATATTCACTTTCGGCAATCATTTCGTTTGATTTTTTCGCGTAATAACTGTGAACCAAATACATATATTCGTTTTCGCGAATATTTTCAAACAACGGACTTTTCAATTGTTGAATGGTATTCCAACCAATTTGTGGCACTTTTACATTCTTAGAAAAGCGAACGACTTCCGTATCAAAAATTCCCAAACCTTTTGTATTCCCTTCTTCCGATGAGTTACACATGAGTTGCATTCCTAAACAAATTCCCAATACAGGTTGTGTTAACGTCGGAATTAACTTGTCTAGTTTGCTTTCGCGCAGTTTCTGCATCGCACTACTCGCCTCGCCTACACCTGGGAATATCACTTTGTCTGCGCTTCGTATTTCTGCTACATCATTACTCAACATTGCTTCCACACCTAATCGCTGCAATGCAAACTTGATACTTTGAATGTTTCCCGCGCCGTAATTTATGATGATTGTTTTCATGTTTTTCTGGTTGTTAGTTGCTAGTTATTGGTTGCTGGTTTTTTATTAACACGCGCTTTTATTTCCTAGACTAAACTATTAAACTTTTAAACTGCTATACTCTTTTTATGTTAATTTGTTCTTAGAAACTTACTAATCCCTAATTCCCAAGACCTAATGCCATTTTTTAGTTATAATTTCAAAGTACTTCTCGATACAATTTTCTATGAAAATCACTCGAAGTGACGCTCAGTATAACTTAGTATTCTTGGTATCAAAGTCACTCTTACATTTAAAATTTAGCATTTTACATTTAGCATTTCCTAGAGCATTCCTTTGGTAGATGGCAATATCATTTTTTCTACATCACGCTTTACAGCTGCTTTGATCGCTTTGGCAAATGATTTAAAAATGGCTTCTATTTTGTGATGTTCGTTGGTACCTTCTGCTTTGATGTTTAGGTTTGCCTTGGCGCCATCTGTAAACGATTTGAAAAAGTGATAAAACATTTCTGTTGGCATTTTCCCAATCATTTCTCGTTTGAAATCTGCTTCCCAAACCAACCAATTTCTTCCTCCGAAGTCAATAGAAACCTGCGCTAAACAATCGTCCATCGGCAAACAAAATCCGTAACGTTCTATTCCTAATTTGTTGCCTAACGCTTCCGCGAATACTTCTCCCAACGCAATGGCTGTATCTTCAATAGTGTGATGCTCGTCTACTTCTAAATCGCCATGTACTTTAATATCTAAATCTAACTGACCGTGACGCGCAATTTGATCTAACATGTGATCAAAAAAGGCAATTCCTGTTTCTATATTCGATTTTCCTGTTCCGTCCAAATTCAAATCAATTTGAATTTTGGTTTCATTCGTGTTTCGTGTTAAAGAAGCTTTTCGCTCTTTGGCTTTTAGAAACGCATAAATTTCGTCCCAATCATTTGATTCTAAACCAATATATGGATCTAACTCAGAACGTTTTACGGTAATTTCGTCCGTTCCTAAAAATGTTTCATCGTTGATGTAAATTCCTTTTGCACCTAAGTTTTTTGCTAATTCAATGTCTGTCAAGCGATCACCGATTACGAATGAATTTGCTAAGTCATACGCTTCTGAAAAATATTCCGTGAGTAAGCCAGTATTTGGTTTGCGTGTTGGCGCGTTATCTTTAGCAAAAGTTCTATCGATCACGATTTTATCAAATTCAATTTCCTCACCTTTCAACGTTTGCAAGATAAAGTTATGCACTGGCCAAAATGTATTTTCAGGATATACTTCCGTTCCCAATCCATCTTGATTGGTTATCATCACCAATTCAAAATCCAATTCTTTGGAAATTTTTCGCAACGCTGACAAAGCTTTTGGATAGAATTCTAGTTTTTCAAAACTATCTATTTGCTCATCTGCAGGTTCTTTGATGATCGTTCCGTCACGATCTATGAATAGTACTCGTTTCATAATGATATTTTTTTATTCCTGCTAAGGCAGGAATCTATGTATATTTTGTAATTCCAGCGTATATTTCGACTGCCGCTCAATATGACATGCAGGAATCTTTTCTCTTTTTTTTTGTGACACTGAATCAAGTTCAGTGTGACGTTTTTAGTAATTTTCGTCATGCTGAACTTGATTCAGCATCACATATTTTCTATTGACTAATTTCTGACAGTACAGCAATTAGCCTTTGATTTTCAACAGCTGTTCCCACTGTAAATCGCAAACAATTTTCACATAAAGGCTGTGTTGTTCGGTTACGAATCACGATTCCTTTGTCTATTAATTGTTGGTAGCGAAGATCGGCATTATCTACTTGAACTAAAATAAAATTAGCATCCGATGGGTATATTTTTGTGATAAAACTCACATTTTCCAATGCGTTTGCCAATTGCGTTTTGTTTTCTTGAATTTTCTTAATTTCTAATTGTACACTTTTTTCATCAAGAATGCGATCTAATGCGTGCATTTGCGTCAATAAATTCACATTATACGGAGGTTTGATACGGTTTAACACATCAACAATAGTGAACGAAGCATAACAGATTCCAAGTCTGATACCTGCCATTCCATACGCCTTGGACAACGTTTGTGTAATGACAAGATTTGGAAATTCTTCTAGCCGATTCAACCAACTTTCATGGCTAGAAAAGTCTATGTATGCTTCGTCGATCACTATAATTCCATTAAATTCTTTGAGTAATTTTTCTACAGCTTTATTGGTAAAACTATTTCCTGTCGGATTGTTTGGCGAACAGAGAAATAAGATTTTACTATTTTCGTCTGCAACGCTCAATATTTTGTCTACATTCGGTTGAAATGATTTCGTTAAAAACACTTCTCTAATAGCTATATCATTTACACCAGCCAACACATTATACATTCCGTAAGTTGGTGGCAAAGTGATAATATTGTCTTGTTTGGGTTCACAGAATGCTCTAAAAATTAAGTCGAGAATTTCGTCACTTCCGTTTCCTAATACCATATTTGCTGGATTGCAGTTTTTGACTTCTGCCAATGCTGCTTTCACATCTTTTTGTTTCGGATCTGGATAACGATTGACTCCGTTTTCATAAGGATTTTCGTTGGCATCCAAAAAAACCATATCGGTGCCTGAAGCTTTGTATTCGTCTCTTGCAGAAGAATATGGTTTGAGTGTTTTTATGTTTTCTCTGATGAGAGAATTTATATTGAATGTGTTCATTTTTCACTTTAGTTATTGTATCAAACGCATCTCGACTGCGCTCGATGTGACAGAATTTTTATTTTAGACTTTCTAAACGTAAGGTTACAGCGTTTTTATGCGCTTGTAAACCTTCGGCTTCTGCCATCTGTTCAATAGCATTTCCGATGTTTTGAATGCCAACTTCTGTTATTTTTTGAAAGGTGACACTTTTTTGGAAACTCGCTAGGTTGACACCTGAATACGCTTTTGCATATCCGTTTGTCGGCAACGTATGATTGGTTCCAGAAGCATAATCGCCCGCACTTTCCGGTGTATAATTCCCTACGAAAACAGATCCTGCATTTTGAATTCCATTCGTATAGAAATCTTCATCTTTTACACTTACAATAAAGTGTTCTGGACCGTATTCGTTGATTAAATCGAGTGCAATTTGATCGTTTTCTACATATATCAACTTGGAATTATCAATCGCTTTGGTAGCAATTTCTTTTCGTGGCAAATCAGCTAATTGTGTTTCTATTTCTTTTTCCACTTCCGTGAGAAAGTTCTCAGAGGTTGTTACTAAAATCACTTGACTGTCCGTTCCATGTTCTGCCTGACTTAACAAATCGGAAGCGACAAAGGCTGCATTTGCTGATTCATCTGCTACAACTAATAATTCGCTTGGTCCTGCTGGCATGTCAATGGCAACGCCGTATTTGGTAGCTAATTGCTTGGCTACAGTAACAAATTGATTTCCTGGGCCAAAGATTTTATATACTTTTGAGATGGTTTCTGTTCCAAACGTCATTCCGGCAACGGCTTGAATGCCTCCTATTTTGTAAATTTTTGTGATACCGCATAGTTTTGCCGTGTACAATATGGCAGGATTGACCTTGCCTTCTTTGTTTGGCGGCGTACATAATATAATTTCGTTACAACCTGCAATTTGCGCAGGAATTGCCAACATTAAAATCGTAGAGAATAATGGCGCTGTACCGCCAGGAATATACAATCCCACTTTTTGAATGGCTCTTTTTTCTTGCCAACAGTGTACGCCCTGAGTCGTTTCTACCGATACAGTAGCGGTTTTTTGTGCATTGTGAAACGAAGTAATGTTTGCCTTCGCGATAGCGATGGCCGCTTTTAGTTGTTCCGAAACGTTATTTGCAGCAGCGTCTATTTCAGCTTGACTGACAACCAACTCATCCAACACAACATTGTCAAAGAACGACGTATATTTTTTGATTGCCTGATCGCCATTTTTTTGTACTTCAGAGAATATTTGTGAAACTGTGGCTTCAATGTCGTCGACAGTTTGCGTTGGACGTTCTAAGATGGTAGTCCAAGTTTCAGGTTGTGGATTGAATATTTTGTTCATTAGAGTACCATTTTTTCGATTGGACATACAAGAATTCCTTCGGCGCCGTTGGCTTTGAGTTCGTCAATGACTTCCCAGAAATCTTCTTTTTTGATCACAGAGTGTAGTGAACTCCAACCTTCTTCGGCTAATGGGAGAATTGTTGGGCTTTTTAAAACTGGCAAAATGTTGCTAATAGCTTCTATTTTGTCGTTTGGCGCATTGAGTAAGATGTATTTTGAACTGCGTGCCGTAAGTACGGATTGAATTCTGAATTGCAGTTTTTCGAGTAGTTTTTGGCGTTCTGCGTCAATTTTTGGTGAAACTGCTAATACCGCTTCACTTTTTAGCATGACTTCCACTTCCTTGAGATTGTTTTTAAAGAGCGTACTTCCACTGGAAACAATGTCGCAAATAGCATCGGCAAGTCCGATGTTTGGCGCAATTTCTACAGAACCATTAATAATGTGTAAGTCTGCTTTGACACCTTTTTCTTTGAGGTACGATTTTACCGTTTCTGGGTACGAAGTCGCAATGCGCTTGCCTTCAAAGTCTTTTACGGAAGTATACGTTTGTCCTTTCGGAATTGCTAGCGAGACTTTGCACTTGGAGAATCCCAGTTTTTCAGCAATTGAAATGTTTTTGCCTTTTTCGATCAATACATTTTCACCGATTATTGCGATATCTACCACGCCATCGCGCAAATATTGTGGAATGTCGCCATTTCTGAGATAGAATACTTCTAGGGGAAAGTTTCGCGCAGATGCTTTGAGTTGGTCTTTTCCGTTGTCGATGGAAATTCCGCAGTCTTTTAATATTTTGAGGGAATCTTGATTGAGTCTTCCCGATTTTTGAATAGCAATTTTTAACTTTTTCATTGTTATTTTGTTATGCTTGAATACAAAAATTGGGCATAAAAAAACCCGCTTGATGTACTCAAACGGGTTTTTAATATATTGTTATAATTACATCAATACACTAACAGCTCGCTTGAGGGCAAGTATGAAAATGATGATGATGTAATTGTGTATAAGACATATTTGTTTTTATTTGATGCAAATGTAATTAATATTTTTCATTGCTTCCAAGTCTTTTTTGAATTTATTTTTTGCTTTTTATCGAGAATATATGCTTTATACACTTTTTTTTGGCAGTTAAAATTGTGATATCGAAAATGAATTCCTAATTTTAAGGACTTAATAGTCAGCCCACCTATGAAACATTTTTTGTTTGCCTTTGTACTTTTTTGTACTTGGCTTTACTTTGGTATTCGTTATTACGAATGCAATGTAAAGAATCTTTGTGATGTTCCAGAGACTCCTGTTGTTATGGACACCATTAAAGTTATTAAGGAAATTAAAAAACCACTTACCTTTTTACCCTTTTCAATTACTAAAAATACTGCTTCAATTTCACTGAGCGATTCTATGTCGAATCCGTTGCAATCCTTTTTTGAGTATTTGAATACGAATCAGCAGGAAGAACTGGTGATTACTTCTTTTTTTAATAAATCAGAAAATGGCTCGGTTGCACTTTCTCGTAACGAGAATTTAAAGAAACGATTGGGAGATTTCGGTATGAATACCGATCGTATTGTGATGCAGACAAAACAGGAAGATTTTGCGTATTCTGAAAATGATCAATATGAAAACGGATTTGCGTATAAATACCAACAAATGTCCGAAGAACGCATGCGGGAGATTGATAAGAGTATTGCTTCAAAGATTTTGTATGCAGGTTTTGGCTCAAAAACATTTAAGCCTGATAATACGCTGAATGCATATGCACTAGAATTGAAGAATTATTTAGCGAAGCATCCAACCAAAAGTGTGGAAATTACTGGTCATACAGATAGTAACGGTGAAGCGGAAGCGAATGTATGGTTTGGGAAAGAACGCGCTAAAAGTGTGATGCTCTATTTTATTTCGCAAGGAATTGATGAAAATAGATTGACGATTTCTTCGAAAGGAGAAACAGCTCCTATTGCACCAAATACCTCTTTAGAAGGACAACGATTGAATAGACGTATTGAAATTAATATAACACAAGAGTAACTAACTGTATTAACACAACTAACAGATTTATGTCATCTATTTTTTTACAAAGCCTTGCCCCTGTTTCTAGTTGGGAATATTTTATTGTATTCTTAATTGGATTTGGCTGTTTTTTGATTGGTTGGATTTTTGGAAAACGGAATTCGAAACGAAAATATGAAAAATTGCTTGCAGCAGAAAAGTCTAAGAAAGGAGACTATATTAACACCAATTATGCACCTTCTAAAGGCGTGAGAGCTGTAAAAACGCGTGATCGTTCAGGAAAAGCAGTTGATACGAATGATGACGATGAAACTGCTGTTGATATGGAGAATTCACCGTTGAATTTTGATAGTTTCGGTTCTGCTGATGCTTCTGAGAAAGATGATTTGAAACGTATTAAAGGTGTTGGTCCTTTTATTGAAGAAAAATTGAACGCAATCGGAATTTATACATTTGATCAGATTAGTAAGTTTACACCTGAAGATATGCAAACCGTTACAGAGTTGATTTCTTTCTTTCCAGGTAGAATTGAACGTGACGATTGGAAAGGACAAGCTGGAGTGTTGAAAAAAGGTGGCGATACGGATTTTAGCAAACGCTTGAGTTCTAACAAATAGACTTGCGCTTTTTAGATTATTAGATTGCTCACTTTTATGTGAGATTAAAATACAGGAAGACTGAATGATTATAGCTTCCTCCTTACCTAGAATTACTCAGAATTAAAAAAGGGAAACTTTAAGCCAGTTTCCCTTTTATTATGTTGTTATGTGATTAGTATTTACTGATTTCCAAGGATTAATGGCAATCCACTATCACCTGAACCAATTACAATTACTTTGCTGTTTGGTGATTCAGACATTTTTAACGTTGCTTCAATTCCTTTGTCTTGCAAAATTTTGTCTGTTAGTGATGCACTTAAAATTTTGTTCGCATCTGCTTTACCTTGCGCTTCAATACGTACTTTTTCAGCTTCTTTTTGTGCTGTTACCAGTCTAAATTCATATTCTAAAGACTCCTGTTCTTGCTTTAATTTACG
>CAZHSA010000180.1:0-7769 GCA_964535135.1 uncultured Kordia sp. | reverse complement strand
TTAGTTCCTCCCCATTCTACTTGGAAATGAAACTTTGGTAATGGATATGACATAGTTTTATGTTTTTAATGATTTGTTTTCTTTTTTAGTAGTATTTATCTATTAAGATTCTTGCATTTTGTGAGAGAACTTCAATACGATGAATTCTGCTGGTCGCACAACTGCCATTCCAATTTCTACGTTCATGATTCCGTTTAAGATATCATCTGCCGTCATGGTTTGGTTGAGTCCAACTTTTACATAGAATGCATCATCTGCCGTAGCGCCTGCTAAAGCACCTGCTTTCCACTGATTGGTTAAGAAGTTTTCAATCATTGATCGGATACGCACCCAAGTGTTGGCATCGTTTGCTTCAAATACAAATTGATCACTTGCTTTTTTAACAGATTCTTCAACCATGTTGAAAAAGCGTCTTACCGAAACATAACGCCATTCGTTGTCGTTTCCTGCCAATGTTCTTGCGCCCCAAACTAGAATTCCTTTTCCTGTAAATGAACGAATTGCATTGACTGATTTCCCAGCTACGGTATCTACATTTAATCCATCTTGAATGTCGTTTGTGATACGAACTGTAGGTTTTACTACATAACTTAACCCTTCATTTGCTGGCGCTTTCCAGACACCACGAGTACTATCAACTCTTGCATATACACCTGCAACTGCTGCACTTGGCGGCAATTCCATTGGTAAGTTATTGATAGCAGTTTTTATTTTGTTATATGTAGCATTGTCAAGTGTTTCTACTTCTGCTAACGTTTTTCCGTTTAAGATTCCTGCGCTTCCACCAGCGGTTACAATTGCATCAATTGCAGTGATGATTGCTCCAATTCTTCCATCAATTTCTGTGGCAATGTCTAAAGCATCTACATTTGCATTGGCAGTTACACCAGCAGCATCAGCCTCTGTTTGATCTGCAGCAGCGTTTAAACTGTCTTTATCAGCTTCTAAACCGACTATTCCGCTACGAACATGTGATGTAATTACAGTATCTAATGCATTTACAGCCGTTGTTACATTTCCTTTGAGTGTTGCATCATCAGTAGCATCTGCGGCATCTCTTCCGGCATCTACTAAGCTTTCTGCTTCTGAGATTACATTTTCCAAATGTTCAATGATTGCATCAACTGCATTTACCACATCTGGCACCAACGCTAAAGCTCCAGCATCGTCAGAAGCACCAGAAACTGCTGTAATAGCACCTTCCATTGTCGTTTCTAAATCAGCTAATACCGTATCAGTCGTATATCCTTCTAGTATATCTTTAGCAGCATTTGCTTTTGCTTGTGCAATTGGTGCTGGCGAACTCCCACCAGAGTGTACTATTGAGATTCCCGTTTCGCTGATGGTATAGTTAAGAATTGTTTCTAAGTGTGGATAATATGCTGCGCCGTATTTAACAAAGTCTTTTCCTAAGCTTATTCCGTTTCGTAAGGCAGTAATGTTAGGATCTGTAGATGTTGATCCGTCATAGCTTAGTGTATCAATGATGGCAAATCTGTCTTGCAACTTATTACATTGCGTTAACGCATCATTGTATAAACCATAAAATGTTCCTGCATCAATACCGTCAGCTCTTGTTAGATCGGGAAATAACAGTAGTGTTGGTTCATCAACTTTGGCTACTTCGTCCAATCCTGTTTTTAGTGTTACCGGATTCACTATTCCACTGTAATCACCAACAGAAGTGATGTAACAAGGTCCGCCACCATTAGCAAAGTACAATTGCATAGAATAGTACATTATAAACGGTTCTTTTGACGTAGGTTGTGTTACAGCAATTGTTTTATTGTTGTCTGAATCTTCAGTAACTGTGACACTGATAGTTGTTTCGGCTTTGGCACCACCGAAAAAACGTTCGTATTCTAATAATGATGTAATTCGTGTAGGAATGTTGCTTAGATCTCCTGGAAGTTTATTGGTTGCTTTTTCAGTGTATCCAATAAATGCAGGTATAGCCGTTTCAACTTGCGCTACCGAAGGTGGAAATTTTACAATTTCCTCTACGTAAACTCCTGGTGTTTTTAATGTACTAGGCATAATATTTATGATTTAAAAATTTTGTTAGTATTTGTTTTATTTTCCGTTTTTTCTCTACTTCTGTTTGTAGTTGTGTGTCTGTTTTATATATTTTATGTATTAAGATTGACTTCGAACGTCAATGATACTGGTGTTGTAATGTTGGCTTCTTGTATGTTGACTTGCAATATGGCATCCGGTTGTGTTCGTTCATTTACAGCAGTGTTTGTGGTGACGGTTCCTTGTAAATCTGAAGCACTGTACACTACAAAATCGCGCAACGCTAAGTCGTCCCAGTCTGTATCATTTTTGTACACTTTATCAGCTATTGCATAGAATTCTAAGTCTATATCTACCACTTCGGGCAACCAGTTTGAAAATGTAGGATCGGGCATTGTGGATGCATATCCTACAATTCGTTTGTCTGTTACTTCATCGTCTCCAATCATAAAAACCTCATCGACAGTTTGTGCTTCAAATTCTTCTTGTTTTTTGTAGAGAAGCACAAAACCTTCTGGCGTTTTTTTCACCAAAAGCTTGTGTTTATCCATGAGCGCTTCCGAGGTTTTGCTAGGATATATCTTAACATAGTTTTGTGCTTCCAACTCATTTTCATGGTTGAGTTTTATGATGGTAAGCGGTTCATATGTGTACCTAAATCTACTCATAGTGCTTTTCTTCTCCGCCAATGGTTGTAATGACTGCTGTTAGTTTTTCTATATCTCTTTCAAGTGCGGATACTCTAGCTTTGTAGAGTACACTTGGTATTTGCTTTCCTCCTAACATTCCCCAAATATTGTTGAGTTGCTCAAAACTTGGTGAACATAGTTCCATATTGAGTTCTATATCGTCTTCATCTGCCGCAAAGGCAAATTTTCGTTGGTGCTGAAAGAATTTGACCGTTTTGTATATGACTGCTACTGCTTTGTCATATTGTAAGGTGCAGGAAAACAATAGATAATAGTTGAGATGAATTTTTGGAAAACGCTTGTCTAGCTTGAATGCGCCGCCACTTTCTACTAATCGCTGATTTGGAAAGTTTTTTAAGGTACTTTCTTCTTCTATACGCACAATGGTAACTAGCAAATTGTCACCTTCAATATCACTTTCGTCAGATTGAATATCGCCTACATTCTGCGCACCAAGTTTTACCGTAATTCCTGCTAAGGTATTAATGTAGGTAACGAGTCCGTCTGCGTTTAGTTTATCTACGAATTTATTGATCATGTTTCCCCTATTGATTATAAAAACAAATCTAGGTATCGTACTAACGGCTTGGTAGAGTCTATTCGCTAATTTGGTACAGGAAAAACACGGTTTTGTTTAGGGATAAAATACTTTTATTTATAGGAAAAACACTGTTTTCTGGGTGTTGCATTTCTATTGCGCTCAATGTGGCAGGTGCTAGAAGGTATAAAAAAATCCCTTTAATAGAAGAGATTTTGCAATGTTATAATGTAGTGTTTTTATGCTTTTTTTAGTTCAGTTTGAATGACTTTCCACAGAGCTTCTGTAACGTTTTCAGGTGTTTCGTCACCATTTACTTTTACAATGTGCTCTTCACTTTTCAGCTTATTGAACGCACGAGTGTATTGTGATTGTACTGCTTTTAGGTTGTCTAATGTTTCATAGATTTCTACCGAATCGCGATTGGCGTTGATGCGTTTCATGGCAGCTTCAGGAGAAATATCTACAAAGATATTGACGTGAGGTTTTAGAATTTCGGCAGCCATTCTGTTAGAGTCAATCACCCAATCCATGTCTACATGCGCGCCGTGATATGCGTACGAAGAAAAGTAATACCGGTCGGTAATTACGGTGTAACCTTCTGCTAGTTTTTTGAGAATTCCTTGCGTTTCATGCAATAAATGATCTAATCTATCCGCCGCAAATAAAGCTGCGATTACTTTTTCATCCGCTTTTTCTTTTCCGCCCAAAATGCTTCTAATCATTTTACCAATGCGCATGTCTGTTGGTTCAAAAGTAAGGTAGACTTTGTGTCCGTCAGCTTCTAAACGTTTGGCTATGTTTTTAGCTTGTGTACTTTTTCCGCTTCCATCTATCCCTTCTATAGCAATGAATATATTGTTCTTCATGAATTCTGTATTATGCCGTCAAAAGTAAAGATAATATTCTGGATTTTGATACGGTATTTTTAATATCTGAGTGATTTCCATCCCAATGAAATCATCACAAAAATGTCAAAAAAAGAAGTTTAAAAATCTGGAGAGAGTTCTATGAGCTTTTTTTGAATGCCATAAATCACCAAACCTGCCACGTTTTTTGATTCTGTTTTGAGCAACAAATTGTTTCGGTGCCCTTCCACAGTTCGAGGACTAATGAAAAGCTTGTCGGCAATTTCATTGGTCGTATATTGGTTACAGATAAGTTCGAGAATTTCCTTTTCGCGTTTGGTGAGTAGATTGTTGTCTAAATCGCTCTTGATACGTTTACTTTTGGCTGAGAGTAGATTTTCGTGAATTATTTTTAAGACACGTTCGTCATAGTAAAAACCTTTGTCATACACTTCATTGATAGTGTGCACTACAATTTTTGGTGATGTGTTTTTGAGTAAATACGATGACGCACCAACATCTATCATATTAGTAATGAACGATTTACCATCATAACTTGTAACAGCAATAACCTTTATTTCTGGATATTCTTTTTGTAGAATTTTGGTAGATTCAACACCATTGAGCAGAGGCATTTTTAAGTCCATCAGAATCACATCTGGCTGTTCTGGTGCTACTTTTAGCTTTTCAATTAAATCAGCACCATTTTCTGCTTCAAAGATAATTTCGAAGTTTTTAACACGCGTAAGTATGAATGACATTCCTGCCCTAAACAATGCCTCGTCGTCCGCGATGGCAATTTTAATAATTGGTGTATCCATGATGTTGTAATTTATATGGTGATTTCTACTTGTACTCCTTTTTTCTTTTCGCTTTGGTATTCAATTTTCCCTTGCAACAAAGAAACCCTACTTTCTATGTTTCGCAATCCAAGTCCTTTTTGAATACCAATTTTTTTGGTATCAAAGCCCAAACCGTCATCTTTGTAATGTAAAAATAAGTTTTCTTTTGTAGGATTAAAATTTAATTCAATAGCATTTGCTTTTCCGTGTCGCATAGAATTGTTCATGAGTTCTTGTACAATTCTAAATACGTGTAATTCATTGTCTTTTGAAAGTGTTCCTGTAGTATAGTCTATTTTTGAGGAAACATGTACTTTTTTACTATTGCTAAATTCGTCACACAACTCTTCTAAAGCGGCTCCTAAACCAAATTTCTCCAAAATTGGTGGTAATAGATTGTGTGCAATTTTTCGTGAACTTTCAATGGTTTTATTCGTCACTTTTAACATATGTGTAATGATTTCTTCTGTTTCTTGTGACGAAACATTTTCTTCTTCTAATAGAAAATTTGCACTGAGTGAGACTACGTTGAGTTTGGCACTAATGGCATCGTGTAAATCTTGTGCAATGCGATTGCGTTCGGCTTCTTGGGCTACAATTGTAGCTTTTAGCATTTCTTTTTGATGCTTCAGCTCAAGTGTTTTTTTCTCTAATTCTTTTTGAATGATTTTTTTTCGGGATAAATAGAAAAACAAAATTAATGTCAATGCCATGATTAACATTAAGATAGCTCCTAAAATTACGATTGTAATAAATTTATGATCGCCTGAAAAAAGTTCTTCCATTAAAAGTGAGTACTTTATTTTTTAAAATTTTGCGTTAAGATATAAAGAATTACAGTACTTTCTTTCTAAAATTGCGAAACCATTCTACTGAAATTAAAATTTGATACACTAAATATAGCACTACATTCATAAACCAAACCAAGTGATTTATGGATGGATCTAACTCAGTCATGATATTTCCAGAACAAAAAATAAGTGTACTACTCAACACATAAATAAAAACTCCTGAATTGATATATGTGAATTTTTTAGTTTCGCTTAATGAATTATAAAAATGAATAATACTATAAAAAACAATGGTCAGTGAGGTTAATAAAATCTCAGTCAAATTGAACATATAAAGCAACTCTGGCTGCTTGTATGATTGAATAATAAGGATGGTTACCACAAGAATTAAAACAGTAGCAACTAATAATTTTTGCTTTTTATTGGTAAATAATGAATAATAAAATAGACTTAATAGGATAAACTGTGTAATAAGATAATAATGAGTTAGATGAATATTATTAACACTATTATACCACAACCAAAAGGTACTTAACTGAATAATTCCCATGCCTAGTAAATACCAAGAAAATAGTTTAGCACTTATCCTGTTGGAAGAATAAGTGCTAAAAAAAAGTATGATATTCAATAATAAAATAAAATATCCTATATATGCTATAATGTCTTGGATAGCGCTATTACTTAAAATTTACTTCTTTTTGTGGACCGTATAATGGACTTGACGTATCACAGGTAGTAGGACAAGGTTGAGAGAAGTCATACAATCCAGTATTTACAGTTCCATCGCCATCTTCGCAGCCAACACCAGCAGCTTTATAAATAATATCTTCTCCTGCTGCGTTAACACCGACAATAATTAAGTGTGGTTGATAGTCATTATCTTTATTTATACCAATGTAAGCGCGTACGTTTGCTACATTAGGCTCAGCTATAACTTCTTTTAGATCATCTAAAGGAATCAAAAATCCTTTTAAATTTTCGTGATCTGTAAAAGTACCATCTTGTGATCTCCATTGTGTAGTCCAATCGACTGCTTTTTCTAAACAAATTGTGTTTACCATAATAATAAAATTTTGTAGTTAGTATGGCTTAAAAATAGTAAATAATATCTTTTTAAATTCGAACTTAGTCTTCAAAATTTTTTTTAGAATAGAATTACGTATTTCTACCTGTTTTTAATTTTAAGTGATTAAACCATTATATTAATGACGTATTACTTATATTTTTGAAAACATTAGTATTCAATAAAAAATACTATCTTTATTTTTTTAACCTTATAAACTATATTATTATGGATCCATTTATCGGAGAAATTGTTATGTTCGGAGGTAATTTTGCACCAAGAGGTTGGGCATTATGTAACGGACAATTATTAGCTATCGCATCAAACTCAGCGTTGTTTTCAATTTTAGGAACAACGTATGGAGGAGACGGAAGAACTTCTTTCGCTTTACCTGACTTACGCGGAAGAGCTGCTATTCACCCAGGAACTGGCCCAGGACTTTCTACTATTAAGTTAGGACAAAGAGGTGGTGCTGAGTACCATACTCTAACTGTTAATCAAATGCCACAACATAATCATAGTGGATCAATAAGAGTATCCAATGTTGCTGGTGACGATGATGTACCTGGTACTAATTCTTCTATTGGAGCTTCTGAAATATTTGTTGAAGCAGCACCAAATACAAGCTTAGCAAATGGAAGTGTTACCACATTAAATAATGGAGGGAATCAATCATTCTACATGAGAAATCCTTTTGAAGGAATCAACTACATTATAGCAATGTTGGGAGTATATCCATCAAGAAGCTAATAAAAGTGGCTTACTAAAAAACGAATTAATTAACATTAAAAAAATATATTATGAATCCATTTTTAGCGCAAATTGTAATGTTTGCCGGAAATTTTGCCCCAAGAGGATGGGCATTATGTGACGGACAATTACTGCCAATAAACGCAAATCAAGCTTTATTCTCTCTTTTAGGAACAACGTATGGAGGAGACGGAAGAACTACTTTTGCTCTGCCTGACTTACGCGGAAGAAC
>CAZHSA010000179.1:0-7787 GCA_964535135.1 uncultured Kordia sp. | reverse complement strand
TAGCGATAGATGCTTTTACTAATTTTAATGATTTTGTTTTTTGAGTTTTCATGGTTTTGTTTTTAGGTTAATAAAACTTAATCGGATTTAGTGAGCGTGACATGAAGTAGCACATACAGAATACACAATGCTTCCACAGTCAGTCCAAGCTTTTGTGCGTCCTCCAACAACTTCTTGTTGTGTTTGCTCATCTAAATTTGCGATAGATGCTTTTACTAATTTTAACGATTTTACTTTTTGAGTTTTCATAATTAAATAGTTTGTGATTAATTTTTCTTGATCTCAATGTATGATTCATGCAGAATGAAAACAAGAAAGGACAACTCAATAGCTTTAATTTTTTGAAAATTTGAGGGAAAACTTTTATAAAAAATTTCATACACATCACAAAAAAAATCGGAAGCAACACTTCCGATTTTTTAAACAGGTTTTATGATATACTTTTTAATAGCAAACTACATCTGCACAATGAGTAGCCATGCCAGATTCACCAAAGCCATCTGGTCCGCTATTTGAACGAGTTCCACCTTTAATGAGCATTGCGGTTGTTTCATTAATTTTAGCGATAGTTGCTTTCTTCAATTGCATTTTTTGTAAACGCTGTACTTTCATAATTAAGTCTTTTAGTTTATTATTAATTGAAAGATAGTTTATTTAAAGACGAACTTGTTAAAATTTAGATTGGTAAAAACTCAAATTACTTAATTTGAGGTGTTATTTTCAGTTGTACTTTCCAAATTCTTAATATAATAGGAAGGATAGAGCTTTGTAGAAGCTTTAAAATATTTGGTAAACGAATTCGTGCTCTTATACCCAATTTCTTCTGCAATGTGTTTGATAGAATATTTGCGAAACTTCGGATCTTCATTCAAACGTTTCAATACATATTGAATGCGCAAATCGTTCAAATATTCATAAAACTTTTTCTGCTTGTATTTATTGATGATTTTTGATAAATAATTTGTGTTGGTTTTCACTTTCTTCGCCAAACTTTGCAAGGTGCAATTGCTATTCAAGAAAAATAAAGAGGCTTCCAATTTGTCCAAACGTTCTAAAATAGCTGCTACTTTTTTGTCTTCAATATTAAATTCAGGCGTTTGTCTTTCTACTTTCCGGGTATTTACTTTAGAGACTAATTTTTCAAAAATAATTTTGTTCTGTTTTTTAGCTTTTAAAAATTTAAACAATAAATAGGCGCACAATCCTACCACAAAAACACTAAACAAAATCACATAAATAAGGCTGCTTTTCAACTTTGAAGTCAGGGAAGTCAAAGTGTTATTTTCCTTTTGCGCAGTTTCATACAATTCTTTAATAACTTCAATATCCTGACCTTCATTGGTATCTCTTAGCTGTAAATATTTCGAAGTATATTCCAAATATAAATCGCGTTTGTTTATGCGTTCAAAGGCTTTAGAAAGTGCCGAATATGTGCCTAATAATTCGGGAGGATTAAACGTAACGCCTTTTTTAGTATTCTTTTCGTCAACAATAGTCTCTACTTTTTTTAGAAAAGAAATAGCGTCTTCGTAGTTTTCTAATTCAAAATATGATTTTCCAATATAATAGTAGATTTCCGTAAGCCGATTTTGATTATTCAGTCCTTTGGTAATTTTTTCCGCTTTCTGTAAATACGCAATCGCAATTTCAAAATTTCCTTTGATAAAATATGCAATTCCAATATCAATATAAAAATAACTGACACCTTCCAAGTCATTAATCGCCAAACTCTTTTGCAAGCCTTTTTCTGAATAGTTGAGAGTAGAATCGGGTTGTTTTAAACGTAAAAATGTACCACCAACGCCCATATATGAGTTGATAAGAATCATTTTGCTTTTAAAATCATTTTCTTCCGCCAAACGGACATTGTTTTTATATATAGAAAGTGCTTCTTCATAAAAACCCATACGTCTTTTAATTTTGGCGATGTTTCCGTTTGCTAAGGCTTCATATTCAAGAGATTTGAGTTTTTTGGCAATATCTAACGCATTCAAATAATTCAATAATGCCTTTTTGTTATCTCCAAGATATACAATCGCATTGCCTTTGGAAAGATAAACATCAGCCAAAGACAACTGTTTCCGTAGAAATTTGGTTTCAGAAATTGCAGAATCACAATATTGAATCGCTAGTTCATATTCACCTTCAATATTTGCTATTTTACAACACTGTGTATAGGCGTTAAAAAGATGGATGCTATCTTGCTCTTTTTTACTTTTTGCAACTAAAATTCGCGCATATTTTTTAGAAAGTTCAGGATTGGAATATTTATGCTGAATGATAAAATCAAAAATCTCTTCATTAGATGCATCTTTAGGCATTTCCTGAGCTGATGCTCGGTAAAAAAAGGTGCATACTACTAAACTTGCTAAAAATTTGGGAAGCAATAATTTCATAAATAAGTATAACGTCTAGGCTTGTTGAACGATGATATTAAGTGTTTGAAAATGGTGGTAGGCTATTTTTCAATCAAATTCTTCAAAAAGAAACACTTTTATGTTAAAATTACTAATAATTAACTCAAGAATATAGTGTGACGTTCTTTTTTATGACGATTTTATAAAAAAAAGAAAAGCAACGCACTAGCTCACAAGGAGACGCGTTGCTTTTCAAAACAAACTTTGCGTTTAGGTAATCGTTATTGCATTTTAGCCAACATTTTTTTAGCATTTTCATCATTTGCGTCCAACGCTAAAACTTTGGTGTAAAATTTAGTCGCATTCTCGTAATCTTTCATTGTAAAATAAGCTTCTGCCAAACTATCATACCCGTTTTTGTTTTCTGGGAATAAGTTTGTGTTTATCTTAAAAACGGCTAGTGCTTTTTGAAACGCTTTCGCGCGAAGCAACACATACCCATACGTATTCAATTCTTTTAGTTTTTTAGCATAAGGTTGGAGTTTCGTAACGACTTTTTCTGTTTTTTCATTTACATAGTCAATTCCTTTTTTCTCAAAAATATTGTGAAGCTGTGTCACGATTTGATACTTGTGTTCGTATGATTTTTTGCGAACAATTTTTAGCAAGTCAGCTTCCAAACTTTCCACGGCATGCTCTACAATACGTCCAATTTCTTTTCCACGTTTGTTATACACAATAAACGTAGGTACACGATGAATATTCAAGCCTTTTTCTTCGCCATTAGGTGCTTTTTTGTAGTGTGCACGTGCATTATTGACGCCAATTACGCGTAACTTTTCTTCTGGAAAATTGGCAGCTTCCAACAATTTAAAAAACTTTGGTACTTCTCGTTTGCTATCACCACACCAAGTGCCCATAAAAATTGTAATGGAATGTTTTTTAAGTTTTTTCTTTAGTTTTTGAATGATGGCTGCATCGGGTTCATACGCTTCATAATTTTTAGAAAACCACGAATTAAAAGAATTGGAGGTAAATCCTTCTTTGGTAATTTCGCCCAATAATAAATCGCGTCCACGCGCATCTTTGGTCAGTTGATTTACCGATTGAGAAAGTGAAATTTGAGACACCAAAAGTGCCATGATGAAAATAAAAAGTCTGTTCATTTTTTGGTTGTTTTTGTTTGATGTTCCAAAACTCATTCAAACCAAAACAGCAAACCAATAAAATGTACACAATGCACACACAACTTTACCAAAAGCAAGGTGCATTTCTTTAAAAGCAAACGGAAGTTTGTACAACAAAACGTGCATTTTGTCCTCGTATATTTGATGAATCTTCGGTTTCTTAGTATTTTGAGCGTTTGAAATACGCAGCAAATGAACTTTTTTAATCATACCATTTCCAAAATCCTGATTCACATTCTATTTTGGGCACTGTTCATTTTTGTGTCTTTATTTTACTTTTCAGATTACTATTGGGCAGCAAATCCGTTTTTGCAATACTTGTCCATTCTCGTCATCATTGTATATACGAACGACTTTGTATTACTACCTTTTTTTGAAAAGAAAAAGTGGTATACAATTTACATTCTCCTCATTGCATTGATCAGTTTTTTGGCAACACAATTATACTGTTATGTGTTTGCGCAATGTGGCTGTAGTGTGGCAAAATGCTTGTCTGATTATGTGTGGCAAACCATTGTGCCAATTATCTTTTTTTCCTTCATTTGGATGTTATTTCGCTACTTAAAAAAGAAAGATGAAGTAGAAGCCATTCAACAAAAACATACGGAAATGGAGTTGAAATTTCTAAAATCGCAGATAAATCCGCATGTATTGTTCAATAATTTGAACACCATTTATTCCTATTCCATAGAAAAACCGACACAAGTGCCAGAGTTGATTTTGATGTTATCTCATAATTTAAAACATGTGTTGTACGAAAGCAACGCAACCTTTGTTCCGCTAGAAAAAGAACTGAATTTTATTGACAATTACATCAAGTTTCAAGAAATTAGAACAGAAGGCGTCAAAACGATTTCGTACACCAAAAACATTGATCGACTGAATTATACCATTGCGCCATTATTATTAATCACAATTATTGAAAACGCGTTTAAACATAGCGTGATTGATACGTATATTAGCATTTTAATTACAGTGGAAGATGGCGTATTGCAATGTGTTTGTGAAAATGCATTTGATGCGACAAAAGCCAAAGCTGATCACCAAATTGGATTGCAAAATTTACAAAAACGCTTAGAACTGATTTATAAAGAAAAATACGATTTTACGATTGATTCCAACAATTTATATCGGGTAACCTTGAAATTACAACTGACATGAACTGTATCATTATAGAAGATGAAATTCCTGCACAACGCGTGCTGAAGAATTACATTGAAAAAGTATCGTATTTGGAATTGGTAGGAACCTTCAATGCTGCATTAAAAGCGTATGATACACTGAATGCACAAGACATTGACTTGATTTTTTTAGATATTAATTTACCTGATATTTCAGGCTTGAGTTTTCTGCGAACGCTTAAAAATCCGCCCACAATCATCATGACGACAGCATATCCTGATTATGCGGTTGAAAGTTTTGAGTTTGAAACCATTATTGATTATTTGGTAAAGCCATTTTCGTTGGAACGTTTCCTAAAAGCCATTCAAAAAACACAACGAATGCAGCCAAGAATTGTGGAAAAGGAAATTGAAAAATCGAATTCAGATACGTTATTTTTAAATGTTGATAAGACCTTTCATAAAGTGCAGTTTCAAGATATTTTTTATGTGGAATCGGAACGAAATTATCTCACCTTAGTGAGCAACCAACAAAAATTATCATTCATTGGCACATTGCGTACGTGGAAAGAAAAACTACCTGAACCGCAATTCATTCAAATTCACAAATCGTTTGTCATCAACAAAGATCACGTGGAAAAAATAGCAGGAAACGAAGTCTATATTTACGACAAACGCATTCCGATAGGCAGAACGTTTAAAGCAAAACTCTTTGAAGTGCTAGACATTAGCGGAAAATAAAAAAGCTGTCTGAAAGTTAAAATTTCGTCTGAACGAATCTAGTTCAGCACAAGAGTTCAGCACAACACTTCTCAAACAAACACATTCTTCTAAAAATAAAACTAATTTGAAGTGTAGAACATTCGTGGAAAATAAGTGGTAACTTTGCAAAACTGTTGCATCAATCATTTTGCATTGATAACGTTGATACGATTTATTAAAAATACGTATGAAAATCATGGAAAACCAAGAATTAAAAATTGCACTCGTACAAACCAATTTGGTGTGGGAACATCCTGCAGAAAACAGATCACAATTGACCAAAAAAATCAATGCGATTACGGAAACGGTTGATATTATTGTACTACCTGAAATGTTTACGTCTGGCTTTACCATGAATCCAAAGGCGATTGCCGAACCGATGGACGGCACTACGCTAACTTGGTTGAAAGACTTGGCAAAAGCCAAAAATGCAGCCATTACAGGAAGTTTGGTGATTTCAGAAAATGGAAACCATTACAATCGTTCTGTGTTTGTATTGCCTTCTGGCGAAGTGGAAACCTACGATAAGAAACATACGTTTACCTTAGCTGGCGAACACGAAGTCTACACTGCTGGTACCGAAAAAAATAGCATCCAGTACAAAGGCTGGAAAATTTGTCCGCTGATCTGTTATGATTTGCGTTTTCCAGTTTGGGCACGAAATGTAGACAATTATGATGTGTTGTTGTATGTTGCCAATTGGCCAAAACCGCGCGTCAATGCTTGGGATGCTTTATTAAAAGCACGCGCCATTGAAAACATGAGTTATTGTATTGGCGTAAATCGTGTGGGACTTGACGCAAACTCACATGAATACTGCGGACATTCAGCAGCGTATGATGTATTGGGCGAACAACTCACCAACATCACTCCAAACAAGGAAGAAACCGAAATTGTGACACTAACCAAAGACCATATTGCAACCTATCGCAATAAATTAAAGTTTTTGGAAGACAAAGATGCCTTTACCTTACATTCTTAAAATTAACGATAACACGCTTTAAAAAATAGCAACGCTTACGTAATCTAAAAATATTATGGCAGAATTAATTGATGTATTTGACTCGTATAGTGACTTTGAAAGGATTCCGTACTATGCTTTTTGTTTTGATAAGCTGCCTTCTAGCTTACTATTTAAAACGCCGCTTGAAGAAAGTAAAGCGAATATGGAAATTGCAATTGATTTGATAGATTTTTCAAAACAAGATTTGGATATCG
Organism: uncultured Kordia sp.; assembly: GCA_964535135.1. Classification (GTDB taxonomy): domain Bacteria; phylum Bacteroidota; class Bacteroidia; order Flavobacteriales; family Flavobacteriaceae; genus Kordia. Next base: position 1,142 of record CAZHSA010000179.1, on the reverse strand, counting down.
TGTTTAAAAACTGGAATACAGAAGATGCTAAAGATGCCGATTTCTCTAAGGATTTTCCATTTCAATACCTGTTGAAAAGTGCTACCAAAGAATTGGTGGTTTGGATATCGTTAGAGCGCGACGAACTTACGGTTGATTTTTTGTATGATAATACAGATAAAGTGCTTGAAACTTGGGTTGTAGCAATTAATCATAAGTTAAGAACTACGTTCGGACTGAACCGTGCGCCTTTGTTTAAAGTATTGTCTAGAGATAAAAATAGTTTTTACACCGAAGATGTGCGCACCAAAGCGTTTGAATGTAATGTTGAAACGATGTATAATGATGATTTTGCACCTGTAAATGACGTCATTGAAGAATCGCTTGCGGTAGAAAAAGCAGGACTTATTTTATTGCACGGACTGCCAGGAACGGGAAAAACATCGTACATTAAAAGTCTCATCAGTAAGCATCAGCAAAAGAGCTTTATTTTTATTCAGAACGAATTTGTAAACGAGTTGCTGCATCCAAGTTTTATTTCATTCTTATTAAAAAATCAAAACTCAGTCTTAATCATTGAAGACGCCGAAAAAGTATTGACGAGTAGAGAACAGCAGAATGAAAGTTCAGTTGTTTCTACCATATTACAATTAACCGACGGATTGTTCAGTGATTATTTAAACATAAAAATCATTTGCACATTCAACACCAGTTTAAACAGAGTTGACAGCGCTTTGTTGCGAAAAGGACGTATGATTGCGTACTACGAATTTAAAGCCTTAACACAAGACAAAGCGAATTCATTATTAAGCACGCTCAATCACGAACCGACTTCGGAAGCAATGACGTTAGCGAATATTTTTAACTACAAAAACAAAAGTTTCCGCCAAACAGAGAAAAGAAAAATTGGGTTTAATTAGGTTGATTGTTGGTTTATTTGTTGATTCGTTTATTTGAAAATTTGTCAATTTGTAGTTCGGTTTCATACTGAATTTTGAATAACGTGATAAACAGTATAAATTCCAATAGAAAAAGTCAGTCTAAAAACAAGAAATGCTATTTGAATACATCTAAAAGTGAAACAGCCTAATTTAAAGTGAGTTAGACGTAAAAAGTTTAGTTTGATACTTTTCTTTTCCGCAGTATAGCAGGAATTTTTCGTT
>CAZHSA010000178.1:0-7831 GCA_964535135.1 uncultured Kordia sp. | reverse complement strand
ACTTTCCGTAGATTATCCTGCAACGACAGCCTTTTTCCGCTTCGTATATCCGTAAATCATGATATATCCATAACAAACTAATACTAGGATAAATGCTGTTTTAAATCCGTAAGTATCTGTAAATAAACCAAACAATGGCGGAATGATGGCACCACCAACAATCATGGTACACAAAATACCCGAAGCTTGTGGTTTCAATTCATCTAATCCTCCTAATGCCAAGCTAAAGATCGTTGGGAACATGATAGAGTTAAATAAACCAACAGCAAGTATACTCCACATAGACACAAAACCTAGGGTGTTCATGGAAATGAGAATCATTAACAAAGCACCTACGGCAAAACCGATCAAGACTTTTGCAGGATCTAATATTTTGGTCAAATATGCACCAATAAAACGTCCAATCATGGCGCCAGTCCAGTAAAACGTAACAAATGCACCAACAATAGCTTTTGAGTCTAAATCTGCCAAATCTGAACCAATAATCCATTCGGAAATACTTTTCATTGTCGGACTGTTTACAATAGCTTCCGCTAAATTCATATCTCTAAAATAATTCGTCAAATAACTTCCAATAGCAACTTCGGCACCTACATAGACAAAAATTCCAATCGCGCCCATAACTAAACTAGGCTTTTTCAATAAACTTAAATAACCTCCTTTTGGAACTTTCTGCAGTAATTTTGGCAACTTCACATAGATAAAAATTCCTGCTAAAAGCAATGTAAATAAGCCAATGGCAACAAACGGTAATTGCACATTAGATGCTTCTGCAGTAAAATACACTTCTTTGTCTGCTTCTGACAATACTGAAATTTCGTCACTCGTTTTTATTTTATCACTCAAAATAAACATGGCACCAATCGCAGGTGCAATTGCAGTTCCAAGCGAGTTGAAAGCTTGCGATAAGTTCAATCGGCTTGAAGCGGTTTCTTCTGAACCAAGTGTGGTAACATACGGATTGGCAGCTACTTGCAAGATGGTCATTCCGCTAGCCAACACAAACACGGCTATTAAGAAAAGTCCAAACAATCGTGATGAAGCTGCAGGATAAAACAGCAAACAACCCGATCCCATAATCACCAAACCTAGAATGATTCCTTTTTTATAGCCAATTTTTGACAGAATAAATCCTGCAGGAATGGAAAGTAATAAATACGCACCAAAAAATGCAAATTGTATGAGTCCTGATTGAAAATAGGTCAATTCGAAAACTTCTTTGAGTCTTGGAATTAACGGATCAACTAAAACAGTAATAAATCCCCAAAGAAAGAATAAAGTTGTTAAAAATATAAAAGCACTTTTGTATGATTTGTTGTTAGTCATGTTGGTGGTTATTTGTTGTTTGTTGATTCGTTAATTTGTCAATTTGTTGATTTGTCTTTTGAAAATTCTCAATTCTCATATCTAATATCTCACATCTCAATCCTAGCCATTCTTATGATAAAAACCTGCTTTGTGATTTTTGTTTTCGTTGTTTTGATACGTGGTGTAATTGAACCATTCGTGAATGCAATACGCGCCCGTTTCTCCTTTTTTATTCACAGCAATGTAGCCCACTTGAAAATCCTTGTAATTTGGACTTTTCTTGATGACGCGTTTTACGGCTTCTTCACAGGCTTCTTGCGGTGTTTTTCCTTGTCGCATGAGCTCTACAATCAAAAAGCTTCCAACGGTCTTTAAAACCTCTTCTCCCATTCCTGTTGCCGTGGCACCGCCAACTTCATTGTCAATGAATAAACCTGAACCTATGATTGCCGAATCGCCTACACGACCTTGCATTTTATAGGACAATCCACTTGTGGTACACGCTCCCGAAATATCGCCGTTTTTATCAATCGCTAACATTCCAATGGTATCATGATTTTCTACATTGATTATTGGCTTGTATTTGGCTTCTACTTTCCACTTTTCCCACGCTTTTTTAGCGCTTTCCGTGAGTAAATTTTCAGCTGTAAAACCACTTTCTATGGCAAATTGCTTTGCTCCGTTTCCTGCTAGCAATACATGTGGCGTGTCTTCCATCACTTTTCGCGCTACCGAAATCGGATGTTGTATATTTTCAATACATACTACCGCACCATAATCACCCTCTTTATTCATAATACACGCGTCAAGCGTTACATTTCCATCTCTATCGGGCAAACCGCCTTTTCCAACTGACTGATTGTTGACATCGGCTTCTTCTACCATAACACCTTGTTCAACAGCGTCCAACGCTGAATTTCCTGCTTGCAATACTTCCCACGCTTTTTTGGTGGCGTTCGGAACATTCCAAGTGGCAATCACCATCGGAATCACAGGTTTTGTGTCAGAATTAGCAGTTGTACCCACAGCTTTTTTTGAATCTTTGTCTTTTTCCGCGCAAGCGGTTAACGTCGCTCCAACCGTGAGTCCTAAGCCTGTTAACGCAGCATTTTGAATAAACTTTCTTCTTTTCATGTTGGTAGTGTTTTAAACGCTGCTTTTCACACTTTTCAAATTAAATGAATAAAATGAAAAACAGTCAATCGTATTTTGACTTCTTTTGATACTATTTAATTTCAATCTCATCCACAAACAACCAACTTCGTCCGTCGTGCTTGTAACCCAAATGCCATTTAGGCAAAACGCCTAGTTTTTTTGCGACTATTTTTACATAGCGTGCGCTGTAACCGTTCATGTTAAAACGTACATTTTTAATATGCGCGCCTTCTTTTGGTGTGGTTACATCAAATGCTTGTTTTGGGAGCGATTTGTAAAACCTGTTTGGATTGTCACTTACATAACATTCTACTTCGGTTGGTAGAAAAATCCAGCTTTTTTGATCTTCCAAAAAGTTCACTTGAATCGTATGGATTGGTTTTACTTTTCCTAAATCGACTGTCGCAATGACATCTTTATCAAAATAACCTTGCCAGGTTCCTGTGCGGAAATCTTCTGTTCCTAAAATTCCGTCAATCAGTGCGTTTTGTCCGCCTGCATTGTATTGATTGGCGTATGCTGTTTCGAGTTTAATTTTTAAATTAGGATCAATCTTGTAGAAGTCTGTTTTTAATGCTACACTGTGCACATCATTTTTTACAGCATATGTATATAGTTCACAAGGCTCCGAAATTGTAAACGGTTTTTCATATTCATGAATCCCTTCACCAAGATCGTAATAAATGGTCGCTTCAGCATCTACAGAACCTAAAGTTATTTGTGTCTCTTCTTTAAAAGCTATATCACCTTTGGCAATAAATGGCGGCGGAACAATTTTGTGGTCTGTTATTTCTGTAATAGGAATGTTCTCGTCTTGCGTTCCCCAATCGGTTGCTGTGTTTGTCATTTCAAATACCAAGCTTCCACCATTCATGATATCTTGATGATTGATAAATGTTTTTGGATGATTTTTTCCGTTCAACATCGTAGATTTGATGTATTTGTTTTCCTTTGAAACGTTATTTGCTACAATTGTAAAGGTCTTTCCATTTTCTAGATTGATCGTTGCTTTGTCAAATAATGGTGTTCCAATAACATATTCGTTGTTTCCTGGCGTTACGGAGTAAAATCCTAAACTGCTTAATACATACCAGGCGCTCATTTGTCCGCAATCTTCATTGCCCGAAACACCATCCGGTTCGTTTTTGTATAACGTTGTTAGAATTTGATGTACATATTCCTGTGTTTTTGCAGGTTTGTTGATGAAATTGTACAAATATGCCATGTGATGACTCGGTTCGTTTCCATGTGCATATTGACCGATCAATCCTGTAATATCTGCTTGATTGCGTCCCGAAGTTTCCTGTTTTGCGGTGAACAGTTTATCTAATTGTGCTTCTAACTTGTCTTTTCCTCCTAACAAATCTATAAAGCCTGAAACATCTTGCGGCACATAAAAACTGTATTGCCAAGAGTTTGCTTCTGTATAGTTAAAGTTCACTTCATACGGGTCAAAAGGTGCAAACCATGTGTTGCGAAAACGTCCACGCATAAATTGCGTTTCAGGATCAAATACATTTTTATAATATTGTGCACGTTCCGTAAATCGGTGATAATCTTCTATAAAACCTAATTCTTTTGCCATTTGCGCAATGGTCCAATCGTCATATGCATACTCCAAGGTTTTAGACACTGATTCCGATTCTTTCTCAACAGGAATGTAGCCTAGTTTTTTATAATGCTCCAAGCCCAATTTATCACGCGTAGCACTGTGTTTCATGGCTTCAAAGGCTTTTTCCACATCATAATCACGAATGCCTTTCATATAGGCGTCTGCGATGACAGGAACCGCGTGATAACCAATCATACAACCAGTGTAGTTTGCAGATAAATCCCAAATAGGCATAATACCGCCCGATTCATATTTTTTGATGAACGTTTTAATGAAATCGTTCGTTCGTTCTTGCTCAATAATCGTATACAACGGATGCGCTGCGCGATACGTATCCCAAAGCGAAAAAACGGTATAATGTGTGTGCACTTTTGATTCGTGAATTTTCATGTCCATATCACGATAGCGTCCATCCACATCTTGATATACATTTGGCGCAAGCATGGTGTGATACAACGCTGTATAAAAATTCGTTTTGTAATCCTTATCATCACTTTCAATCACAATTTTTTCTAGTTGATTTTCCCAGCTATCCTGTGCTATCTTTTTAACTTCTTCAAACGACTTCTTCCCTATTTCAGCTTCTAAATTTTTTCGTGCGCCTTCTACATCTACAGCTGAAATTCCAATTTTTATAACAATTGGTTCGTTGTTTGGATTTTTAAATGTCAAAGCAGATCGTCTTGCGCCTGGCATTCCTTGTTTTGGAGGTGATTGTAAGATATCATCAAACGGATGCGATGTTTTTAGTACGTAAAATACACGTTGATCGGACGCCCAAGCTTCTGAGAAACGATGTCCTACAATTTCAGTGTCAGATACTTTTTCAATTTTTGCATCTAACACTTTATCACGATGTACCAAATCTAACATCACTACTTGATTTTCAGAGGAAGGAAACGTGTATTTATGCATGCCACTTCGTTCAGAAACCGTCAATTCTACATCAATATTTGTTGAATCTAAATGTACTTTGTAATAACCTGGTTCTGCTACTTCGTTGTCATGCGAAAAATGTGCGCGGTAGCCTTTTTTCCCATCCGCTCCATTATGAAAATTCACTTCATTTGTAGGCATTAATAAAATATCGCCATAATCAGAAACACCAGTTCCACTTAAATGTGTATGCGAAAATCCATAAATATATTCGTCTGAATAATGATAACCCGAACAACCATCCCAACCATCTAAGCGTGTGTCTGGACTCAATTGCATCATACCAAACGGCATCGTTGCACCAGGATACGTGTGTCCATGTCCGCCCGTTCCAATAAACGGATTTACGTAACTAATTAAGAAAGTATCTTTTTGTGCAATTTGTGTTTTTTCATCATTCTGACAACTGAAAAAAAGCGAAATGACAATAAAAAAAGAGAAGTGTTGAAGTTTCATTAAATAGATTGCTAAATTTATGGCATCTAATATACTAAAATGAAAAGTACTATTTTTTTCAAATTGATAATTTTCTTGTGTCTTATTAGTTGTTCACAACCACAAGCACCTATCACACCACATATTATTCCGATTCCGAACGAATTTACAATAGAAAAAGGAGCTTTTTTGTTGCATAAGGATATACCGCTTTCTGCAGATAAAAAATTTATTGCTGTGGCAGAATTATTTAATGAATTGGTACATGAAAAGTTAGGGTATCGTTTAAAATTGAATGGTGAATTAGAGCTCAGTGCAATTTATTTTATGCGTGATGATACGATTGAACATAAAGAAGGTTACAAATTGGTGGTGGACGAAAAAAACATTTTGATCAAAGCTAGAACAAAAGAAGGTGCATTGTACGCAATGCAAACCTTGCGTCAATTATTACCTGTTACGATTGAAAGTGATAGAATTCAGATTCCGTCTGTTAAAATTATAGACGCACCACGCTTTTCGTATCGCGGGATGCATTTGGATGTTTCCAGACACATGTTTTCTGTCGATTTTATTAAAAAGTATATAGATGTAATGTCGCAACTTAAGATGAATACGTTTCATTGGCATTTAACGGATGATCAAGGTTGGCGTATTGAAATTAAAAAGTATCCCAAATTACAAGAAGTCGCTGCGTTTCGCGATGAAACGTTGATTGGACATTACAACGATGTACCACAAAAATTTGATGGAAAAAAGTATGGCGGATACTACACGCAAGAAGAAATCAAAGATATTGTTGCCTATGCTGCTGAACGCTGTATTACTGTAATTCCTGAAATAGAAATGCCCGGACATTCGCAAGCGGCAATTGCAGCGTATCCAAATTTAGGTTGTACGGGCAAAAATGTAAAAGTTGCTACAAAATGGGGCGTTTTTGAGGATATTTATTGTCCGAGTGAAGAAACCTTCACGTTTTTAGAAAATGTGTTGGATGAAGTCATGCCATTGTTCCCTGGAAAGTATATTCATATTGGTGGTGATGAAGCGCCTAAAACACGTTGGAAAGCCTGTAAACATTGTCAAGAATTGATCAAGAAAGAAGATTTAAAAGACGAGCATGGTTTGCAAAGCTATTTCATCACCCGGATGGAAAAATACATCAATAGCAAAGGCAAACAAATTGTGGGTTGGGATGAAATTTTAGAAGGCGGATTGGCACCAAACGCAACCGTAATGTCATGGCGCGGCATGAATGGCGCAGTTGAAGCAGCAAAGTCGGGACATAATGTAATTATGACACCAACCTCGCATGCGTATTTTGATTACTATCAATCAGATAATGCAGACGAACCGCTGGCGATTGGTGGTTATTTGCCACTGGAAAAAGTGTACAACTTTAATCCGATTCCGAAAGAATTAACCAAAGAAGAAGCCAAACATGTGTTAGGCGCGCAAGGAAACGTATGGACGGAATATATTACTTCTCCTGAAAAAGTAGAATATATGGCGTTTCCAAGGGCGATTGCCATGGCGGAAGTCGGTTGGTCCAATCCTAACAAAAGAAATTATCAAGATTTTGCCTATCGCCTATCGCTTTTTCACAAACGTTTGGACGCAGAAGATGTGAATTATGCCAATCATTTGTATGAGATTGAAGGAGAAATTGTTAAAAAAGACAACCAAATGGTGTTTGATTTACAAACAACCATTCAAGACAACACCATTCGCTATACAACGGATGAATCTTCACCAAAACTCACCTCAACAGCATATGTAGCATCAATTCCAATTGAAGAATCGACTGTTTTAAAAGCGGCTGTGTTTGATGAGAAGGAGAAATTAGGTCGCGATTTCACACTTGTTTTCAACAAACATAAAGCTGTTGGTGCTACTATTACACTCGATCCAAAACCACATAAAGCTTACGCTGGAAGTGGCAAAGCTGGAGTAATCAATGGAATTTCGGGAAGTGATACGCGCTATGGCGATAAAGAATGGTTGGGCTTTTGGGGAAAAGACGTGACAATTACGATCGAATTTGAAAAACCGACAAAAATCAGTTCCGTTTCTACGCGCTTTTATAATGCGAACGGACAATGGATTTATGCGCCAAAGGAAATCGGTATTAGTTATGTGAACGAGGAAGATGGCAGAACGTTGCATCAAATCAATCAGATTGCTACAAGTGAAGCTACGTTAATTCCTCACACGTTTCAGATTGAAGAAATCACCACAAAACACATTGAAATTTTTATTCCGAACTACGGTACTATTCCAGAAGGTTTGCAAGGTGCTGGGAATAAAGCGTGGACGTTTTTGGATGAGATTGTTGTGAAGTAGGTTTTGGGTTTTGGGCCGCTTTGCTTTTGGGGTTGTGGGTTG
>CAZHSA010000177.1:0-7840 GCA_964535135.1 uncultured Kordia sp. | reverse complement strand
AATAAAATTCCCGCAAGGTAATTATACATATCCTTTATAATGATCTTGTCTTTTTTAATGCCAAGGGTAAAGTCTAAAAAATTAACAATATCCGAGCGATAGAGTCTAAATACAATATGCGGAATGCCGTCTTCTTTATAAAATTTAGTGAATATAAAATCGTCTGTATTAAGTAAGTGTGAATCTATGAAGTCACCAATTTTGAATATTGGTTCTAATAATTCGATCGTTTTGCGCTTGTTGAAACTTCCTGTGAGTTCTTTGTTTGAAAAATCGAAAAAAGAAGCAATATCAACATTTTTGTCAATATCATCTGGTCGCTCTTCATGAATAGCTGTTTCTATCATTTTTGCAAAATCAATATAGTTTTGATCAGAAAATTGATTGTAAAACTCCGTGATCTCTGCCTTTTTTTGAGATTCATTATACGTTTTTCCAAAATAAACGGCTGCAATTAAAACAATTCCAGCACCTACAATAACGGCCATTTTTTTCCAAAAACTTTCTTTGTTACTCGTACTCAAGTCGTTCATGTGGTTTTAATGTGTAAGTTTGTAGATATGATACTACGCTCAATAAATATACTATTAATTCTTGTAAGTGCACTCACTATACATTCTTCATCACAACTTCCAGAAGGTTTTGTATATGTAACTGATTATATTCCAGAAGTTACTGTAGAATTGCGCTATTTTGGCACCAATAATTTTGTAGGAACTCGTATTGACGGATACGAAGCCGAAACCTGCATTTTATCATTGCCAGCTACAAAAGCTTTACAGAAAGTGCAAGCTTCCTTGAAAAAGCAACATTTAGGCATTAAAGTGTTTGATGCATACCGACCGCAACGTGCTGTAGATCATTTTCGCCGTTGGGCAAGAGATTTGAATGATACGTTGATGAAGTCGCAGTTTTATCCAGATGTTGCTAAAAAGGATTTGTTTCGATTGGAATATATCGCTACAAAATCGCGTCATAGTAGCGGCAGCACAGTCGATGTTACTATTATTGATTTGAAAACGCAGAAAGAGTTGGACATGGGAAGCTCGTATGATTTTTTCGGGAAAATTTCATGGGTTTCGTATCAAGATTTAACTAAAGAACAACTCCACAATCGGAAATTGTTACAAGATGCCATGTTGCAACATGGTTTTAGAAACTATCCGCAAGAGTGGTGGCATTTTACCTTACGCGGCGAACCGTATCGCAATCAGTATTTTGATTTTCCTATTCAGTAGTGATCGGCTGTTTTAAGTTTTTTTGTATCTTATTGACTATTAATTGATAAAACCAAAAATCATGATTCAAAAGTTAACACAGTTCGAAATTAAAAATACATCTCAAATCACAGGTGGCGATGAAACTACAGATGAAACTTCTACAAATAGGAGAAAAAGTGCCGATAAAATACACAATAAAATTACGCAAGTCATGATGGCATAAAGTAAGATTCATCTCATTTTTAAGGAATTATCTTAATTGTTTTATAATCTGTTAATTACGGTGATACCGTAGTCGCTTGTTGTTCACATTTTGTACTTTCTACATCTAGTAATCTTAAAATAAAAACAATATGTTACAAAATATTTTAAATTTTAAAGGTGTTCGCGAGTTACAAAAAGAAGAACAAAGTGCCATACACGGAGGAAAACGACAATGTGGTGTTAATGGATATTGTGGTCCAGGAAACTGCTGCAATACCGCAGGATGGTGTCAAGCTTTTGGTTCGCATGGATCCACAGGCTATCTGTGTGATGGTAGCTATATATAACGATTAGAATAATTAGCAATACATACACATATTAATTTATGTAACGAAGCGAACCTTTGCGTTCGCTTTTTTTGTATCTTATTGACTATTAATCTTATAAAATTAAAAATCATGATTCAAAAGTTGACAACATTCGAAATTAAAAATGCTTCACAAATTACAGGTGGACATGAAATTACTGCACAAGTTACCGTGAATAAAGCAAAAATGGCTGACAAAGCCATGAATGCAATGACGCAATACATTTCTTCTTAATTTTTTAATATTTAAACATACAGAAGATGTTAGACAAATTTCAAGAATTCGAAATTACCGAAACAGCATATATTACTGGTGGCGCAGGTGCTACTGAATATATTATTATTTTATAGTGTAAATCGCCACAATGCTTTGTTAAATAAGGCAATACCGTAAAAGAGTTTGTTTTTTTTGATGTACATTTAAGTAATTAAAAACTAAAAACCTATATCATGAAAAAACAAAGCTTACAAAAACTCAAGTTGTCTAAGAAACATATTTCAGCATTAGAAGTAAAAGAGATTGATAAGCTGAAAGGCGGATCTGGTGTTGGAACTGCTTGTAACACTTGGTGGGATTGCTGGTGGCATTAAAAAGCTAAAACAATACATTTCATCATAACAGTCTTAAAAATGTATATATAAGCGAGCTGAAAAGTTCGCTTTTTTTATCTAAAATTCTAACAAATCTAAGCTAGTCTAAAAATCTGACAAAGTCTAAGACAGTCTATCTCCTAAACTTCAAAAATCGTCTATCTTCGCGTGCAAGTATGCTTTTATATTTATGTGGTGGATGTATGGCAAATGTTACTTTTTCTTTGGTTGTTGGATGTGAGAATTCAATGGAAACTGCACATAAAAACAAACCTTTTTTATAATTTTCTTCTGCTTTTCCGTACAATTGATCGCCTATAATAGGATGTTGTATACTTGCCAAATGCACTCGCAATTGGTGCGTTCTGCCTGTTTTTGGATATAATTGTACATGTGACAGAAATCCGTTTTGTAACGAAGCCACTGTTTGTAATGTTTCGTATTCGGTATAGGCTTCTTTTTCAGCTACAGCTGATGTTATTTTGCCTTTTTCAGAGGTTTTACCAATGACTATCGCTTGATAGATTTTAGTGATTTTTTGCTGTTCAAATTGTTGATATAGATTTCGTTGTGCGCTTTTGGTTTTGGCAATTAACAAAATACCACTCGTAGGATTGTCTAAACGATGTACAGGTGTTGGAAATGGCAACGCATCTTCACTAGAAGAAGCTTGTACGTTGTGCGGCAATGCGTTTTCAATGGTTTTAAAGTAATTTCCACTGGTCGGAAATCCTGCAGGTTTGTTTATGACTGCAATTTCATCATCTTCAAAAATAACAGGAATGTCTAGTTTGAATATTTTTTTGGGAATGATATCTTCTGCGTACACTTTGATACAATCATTTTCAGATAGAAACATGGCCGTAGTTGCAGTTGTATCATTGACCGTAATGAGCTGTTTTTTGATCGTCTTTTTTAAAGCACTTTTCGTTTCAATCGTTTTAAAATTGGCCACATCATATGCTTGAATACGAATGGATGCATGGAGTTTTGGAACAATGTGAGTTTCGAGCAGTTTCATTCACACAAAAATACAGAAATCAAACCTAATACCAATTAAACTATAAAATACAAAGAATCGAAGCGCGACTTAAGTTTGTTTATAGAATTAAAAAAAGCATTCTAAATGTACTTAGAATGCTTTTTTGATTTATGTATGCGTTTGTTGTTTTATCTTTCTATAACGATAAATTCACTTCGCCTGTTAAGTTGGTGTTCTTCTTCGCTACATTTTACACCATTGCTACATTTGTTTACGTGGCGTGTTTCTCCGTAACCAGCTCCGATGAGTCTGCTTGCATCAATTCCTCTTGACACAATGTATTCACGTGTCGATTTGTTTCTACGTTGCGATAAGCGCATGTTATAATCATCTCCTCCACGACTATCTGTATGTGAACGCACGTCGATTTTAAGTGTTGGATATTTTTTCATCACGGCCACTACTTTTTCTAATTCTGCCGCAGCGTCCGGACGAATATTCGATTTGTCAAAGTCAAAATAAATGATCGGGATATTTAAGATTTTTGCCAAGTCGTCGCCCACTTTAAACGGCACTTCTTCTTTTTCTAACAGTAAAACAACCGAACGCAATCCTGCTTCTTCTTGTTTTGGCATGAATGCTTCTGCCGAATTGTAATCTTTTTTGGAAGCTCTGACAAAGTATACTTCGTTACATTCTAAAATGGTTTTAAATCTGAACTTTCCTTGCTCGTCACTATAGGTATTTTCAAGTTCTTTGTTTTCGTTGTCAAACAGTTTTACTTGTGCGCCCGTTAGGATTTCGTTTGTTTTGTTGTCTTTCGTAACTCCAACAATTTCCTGCTCGCAAGTCCATTGAATTGGTTTCATTTCTAAGAATGAATAGATATCGTCATCACCTTGTCCACCATCACGGTTAGAGGCAAAATATCCTTTTTTTGTTTTGGTGTTAATGATGAATGAAAAATCGTCTACAGGACTGTTTACTGGTTCGCCTACATTGTAAATAATTTGTTCTTCATCGTCTAAACGCATCACAAAAACATCCAATCCTCCCAAACCTACATGTCCGTCTGAAGCAAAATAGAGTTCATTGTCTTGACTCACAAACGGGAAGTTTTCTCTGGCTTCTGTATTGATGCCTTTTCCTAAGTTTTTTGGTTCGCCAAATGTACCGTCGTCATTAATATCAACTACAAATAAATCTGACTGACCAATCGTTCCTGGCATGTCTGAAGCAAAGTAGAGTTTTTTCTCGTCTACGCTTAACGCGGGATGCGCCACAGAGTATAAATCACTGTTAAATGGTAACTCTTCAATGTTTGTCCAACGATTATTTTCTCGTGTTGCTCTAAATATTTTTAGTTTATTAATACCTTTTCTATCCTTTTTGTATTTGCCTTTGTAATAGTTGTTACGCGTAAAATACATGGTGTTTCCATCTTTTGTAAACACAGTGGTAGATTCGTGGTATTTTGTATTGAGTTTGCTTGAGAATTTTTCAACGCTTGCCAAACTTCCGTTATCTGCTACTTCGGCGCCATATAAATCTAAGAATGGGCGTGCATTCCATTTGTGCTTGTAACGTTGTGCAATACCTGTGTCTCTTGCCGAAGAAAATACTAAGTTATTTTCTAGGTAGAATGACGGTGCAAAGTCTGAATATGCAGAGTTTACTCCTAAGTTTTCAATGCGATAACGTCCTGATAGTTCTGCTATTTCATCTAAATAGTTGCGTGTATTTATAAACTTAGTTCCGCGAATGTCGCCTCCTGTAAGTTTGTTGAATTCTTGCATTTTTTTATCAGATTCCGCATAGCGTTTTTCTGCTTTTAACGCTTGTGAATATCGGAAATAATATTCGGGAGCTACTTCTTCTCCCAAACTGAATAATTCGCCATACCATTTTGAGGCGTTGATTAAATCGGCATTGAAGTAATAGGAATTTCCTAGTTTTTCAAATAGTTCTTTTGATTTGTACCCTTCTTCCGCAACTTCTTCATAGATTTCTATGGCATTGATGAAAGCGTAGCTATCGTACTTTTTGTCTGCTTTGTTTAGTTTTCGTTCTTGGGCATACCCAAAAAAGACGCATAAAGATAAGACAGTGTATATGAGATATTTTGTTCGTGTCATCATGGTTCGTTTTAGAAGAATCTTGGTGAGATAATTTTATCACGGCTATTAAATAGTTCGAAGCGTAAAAATACTTCGTACGAGCCGTCATTAAACTGTGTATTTCCTAGTTCAGTAATTTCACGATCATAGGCAAAACCGACCATAAAGCTATCTGATAGTTGTAATCCAACCAATCCACTAAAGGCAGCGCTCCATCGGTAGGCGGCTCCAAGTGTTAGTTTTTCATTGATTAGAAAGTTCGCTGATAAATCTGCCTGTAATGGTGCTCCAGAGACTGCTTTGAACAGTACCGCTGGTTTAAATTTTACGCTATCACTCATATCAAATACATATCCACCAATTAAGTAAAGGTTGATACGTTCTTTGGCAGTTGATAATGAAGATTCATCAAAGTGTTTTGTTTCAAGTAAGTTAGGCGCTGATAATCCTACATACCATTTTTCAGAGTTTCGATAGTAAATTCCGGCTCCTACATTTGGAGAAAATTTATTGTCAATATTGCTCTGTAATAAAATATCATCAGGATTGTACTGATTTAAACAATCAAAACAGACATCTAATAAATGACCGCCTGCTTTTACCCCGAAAGAAAGTTTTCCATTTTCTGAAGTATTGATCGTATAAGAGAAATCAATATCAAAATAGGTTTCATCCGTAGGACCCAATTGATCGTTTATAATAGAGACACCAAGTCCAACTTTTCCACTTCTGCCCATTGGTGTGTGCAGATTGAGTGTTTGTGTTGTTGGTGCACCTTCTAGCCCAACCCATTGCGAACGGTGTAATCCTGCGATGCTTAACGCACCTCTAGATCCTGCATACGCTGGATTGATACTGATGGTATTGTACATGTACTGCGTATATTGAGCGTCCTGCTGCCCGTAACTTTCTACTGAAAGCACAGTGCTCAATAAGACTATGATGATGATGATTTTATTTCTCATTATAGTATGCTATGTTTTTGTTTATTAGTTATAGCGAACATACTACCGAAATAGTATGTTCGCTTGTCTTATTTATCGTTGTATGTATAGGTAACCAGCTCTGCTCTTCGTTTCACCATTGGCTACATAATCAACAACGTAGTAATATGTTCCTACTGGTAACTGTTTGTTCTTCTGAATCGTAACACGTCCGTTAGAGATTCCTCTAAAGTAGTTTCCATTTTGTCCATATCCACGTGTCTCGTACACAAGAACTCCCCATCTGTTGTAGATACGTACGGTGTTGTCAGGGAATAATTCAATATTTCTAATTGTAAATACGTCGTTATCTCCGTCTCCATTTGGTGTTACCGCATTAAAGATCTCTAAGTCATCCTCAGATACTGATGCGTTGTTTGGCTCTAGATAATCTGGAACATCATTCGCGTTTGCGTCCGTAGCATCACTATTGTCTCCATCACCGTTTGGATCAGGGTTTTCGTCAGCTGTTGGAAGACCGTCACCATCATCATCGTCATCACGATAATCTTGATCTTCAGTTCCGTCTGTATCAGGTAGATCATCCGTTGGATCGTCTACAGCAACTCCATTTGGATCGCCGTATCCTGTTGTGTCTCCATCAAATGCATCATCTACACCATCGTTATCAACATCGTCTCCTGAAGGTGTTGTATCTGGAATACCATCACCATCATAATCATGACCTTCAACAATATCTAAGGCTCCATCATTATCACTATCTGTATCTGTATAATCAGGATTATCAGTTCCGTCAGTATTCACTGGATCTATTCCTTCTCCTGATCCTGGTGATACTTCATACGCGTCATCTAATCCGTTACCGTCAACATCATTTCCACTTGGCGGAATATATCCGTCAGTTGTTTGACCTTCAACGTTGTCTAAGATACCGTCGTCATCACTGTCTTGATCTAGATAATCTGGAATCATATCTCCATCACTATCAACTGGATTCGTTGGATCGTTACCTGCTTCTACTGTATCAATAATTCCGTCGTCGTCACTATCAATATCTAAGAAGTCTGGAATTCCGTCTCCGTCCGTATCTGCTGTTTCTTCCACATCGTTTGGTATACCATCACCATCACAGTCATCAGCAAACCATTCGTCACTTTGTGTTAAAGATATATCATCTACATTTAAGTCACATGGATTATTTGGATCAGTTGGTGTTTCTCCGTCTGGCGGATTCAACTCGTCTCCGTTAGTTACTCCATCTCCGTCACAGTCTGCCGCTAGATATTCTCCAGAAGGTGTTACTGTAATGTCGTCCATATTAGAATCACATGGATCATTCGGATCTGTTGGTGTTTCTCCATCTGGTGGATTCAACTCGTCTCCATCTGTATCAGGGTCTAATGGATCTGTACCTA
>CAZHSA010000176.1:0-7847 GCA_964535135.1 uncultured Kordia sp. | reverse complement strand
CCGATCCTTTTCGGTATAACATGAGCGGAATAGAATTGCAACACAATGGAATGCGCGTGATACAAGAAGTGAAAAAACGCAACAGCTCATTAACCAATTACGGGCGTCAAACTTCTGAAGGTGAAATCAATGTTGTTTTTGAACATTACAATACACTAAGCTTAGTAAAAGCATACGAAATTGCTGAAATACGGAAAGATTCGCCAGCCGCACTCGCAGGACTCATGGAAGGTGATGTCATCATTTCAATTAATGGAAAACCTGTAGATAAATTGTCCTTAAAAAAAGTGACAGGAATGTTACAAGGAAAAGAAGGTAAAAGAATGCGTATCAAAGTCATGCGCTATCAATCCGAATTAAAATTTGAGTTTCAACTGAAAGAAGTAATTTGATAGATCGTTGTTATGTTTTTTTCTATTTTGGAAAGAACGTTTCTTTGACACATTCTATATTTCCTCAAAAACCCGCAACATTCAACCTTTTAAAAAATCATCAATTCTATTTTTAAATTTGATTTCATCGGCTAAAAACTGCACTGTAATTGGCAAGTAAAACAAATGCTCCAAACGTCCTTGCAAGCGCATAAAATCCTTTTCGGTAGTCAATATCTTTTTAGTTCCAGCTTTTTGTTTGATCGAAGTAATATCGCTTTCGCTGAAATGATAATGATCGGCATATTTTAAGTGCGAATACTGCAACTCTTGATCGTTTAAATGCTGCAACAATGGTTTCGGATTCGCAATTCCTGTGATGAGTACAAATTCGGAAGCCTTCAAAGATGCCAATGACAATTTTTCACGTTCGCTATGAATCGTTTCTGAATAAGCAATCGAAGTAAAAAATACTTCCTGATATCCTTTTGGGCGCAATTTCATCTTAATTTTTGCTTGCTGTCCGGCAGAAACTTTCGGTGGACATTTTGTGACAATAATTGCATCAGCGCGTTTGGCTCCTGAAATTGGTTCGCGCAAGTTTCCCGCTGGCAACATAAAATCGTTCGTATACAAATCGTAAAAAGGTGTCAGCAACACATTAAATCCTGCTTTCACTTTTCGATGTTGATATGCATCATCGAGTAAAATCACTTCGGGTGGAGTTGGTAACTTCCGTAAAGTTTCAATCCCTGCGGTTCGTTCAGCTTCTACTGCAACTTGAATGTCATCTTTAAATTTATGATAAAATTGCAAAGGTTCGTCACCAATATCGGAAGCATTCGTGTTTTCATTAGCCAACACAAAACCAGTCGTTTTTCGCTTATAACCTCTGCTTAACGTAGCCACTTTGTATTTATCTTTCAATAAGCGAATCAAATATTCGATCATAGGAGATTTTCCCGTGCCGCCAACACTTAAGTTCCCAACACAAATTACAGGAAAGTCATACGAAGTCGATTTCAAATATCTGTTGTCAAACAGCCAATTGCGGACAAACACAATTCCGCCATACAGCAAAGAAAAAGGCAATAAAAGCAATCGAAGTGTTCGCATAAAAGCGAAAATATCATTTTTATGCTAGGAACGAAAATGTAATGCTAAATATTCGGCGGTATTCAACACAAAGATGCATGAAATGGTGGATAAAATAGCATGAAAACCCAGATAGGTAACTTTAATTCTGAACAGAATGTCGTATTTTTATAGAAAATTGAACATACAACAATAAAAAAGGAAACTACCTGTAAAACATTATTGCTATTTAAAATATGAAAAAGCTTTTATTTCTACTCTTAATACTCATTCTTCATATCAGTTTAAACAGTTGTAGTAACGATGAGGAAACTACCGAAACTGGTGGAACTGGAGGAACCACAACACCCATACTAACAGATATTTCCGTGACATCATCTGAAAATTTAATTTCTTGGAATGATGATACTGACTTAGCACAAAAAATAGAAAATGCTTTAAGTTATTCCTATGGTCTTGCAAATGCGAGCGAAACAGAAAAACAACAAAGCTTTAATAGCGATTCAACGCAAGTAACGGCGACAATAAATTTTAAAACGGCATTTCAAAACACGTATAACGACTCAAACCCATCAAACAATACCGTTACCATCAATCTTGAAAAAAATGTAGGTGTCGTACTTAGAGCAGATGGTCCTGGAAATACCTACGATCTTATTACTTCGGTATTAGCACCAGGACATAATCCTATTGAAACACCTGATTGCAGTCACAATGCATTTGGTGAACATATTGATGAAGTTTTTGATACTGAACTAAACGCGCATGTTTTTCAATTTTATATACACACGACACCAGACGACGATCGTTGTATAAATTTTGACAGGCAACGAAACGAAATAAAGTCTTACAACCAATCACCCGATAATTTATTGGGAATTGAGAATGAAAAAGTAGTGTATACATGGAAGTTTAAATTAAAAGCAGGATTCCAATCTTCGCCAAACTTCACACATTTGCATCAACTAAAATCCGTTGGAGGATCACTTGAAAGTATGCCAATGTATACGCTCACAGCAAGAAAAGGAAATCCAGACAGACTTGAACTACGGTATGCAGAAACTGACAGTCAAGTTACATTAGCGCAAACCGCTATAGCACCGCTTGTAGATACTTGGTTAGAAGTTACAGAAACCATCAAATATGGTGTTTCGGGCACGTATGAAATTGAAATAAAAAAAGTAAGTGATGACAGTGTTTTATTCTCTTATGCGAATACTTCCATTGTAAATTGGAGACCAGGCGGTTCTTTTGTACGTCCAAAATGGGGAATTTACAGAAGCTTACTAAATGCACAAGACTTAAGAGATGAAGAAGTATTATTTGCCGATTTTAGTATTTTGGAAATTGAATAATATTATTGTTTCATTTCATAAATTAATCACTGCAATATACTCTGAAAATTGATGATGTAAGCATTCCAAATTTAGAACAAAACCAACATTTAATATGATAAAAGGACTGTATGAAACGCACTTATTTGTGGAAGATTTAGAACGTTCTATTGAATTTTATTCAAAAACACTCGGATTGAAACAGTGTCGTTACAGTGAAGAACGTAGAATTGCTTTTTTTTGGATTGGAGAGGAAAAACAGTTCATGCTCGGTTTATGGGAAAAACCAAAAGAAGAGATTGACATTCGTCATTTTGCTTTTCAATGTGAACCTGAATGGATTTTACATGAAGCCGTTAATTTTCTAAAATCTAAAAACATAAAATGCTGGAATTTTTTAAACGACGACAAACAACAACCCATGGTATTTTGTTGGATGCCCGCAATATCTATCTACTTCAACGATCCAGATGGACATGAACTTGAATTTATTGGCGTCTTGCCTGGTGACGTAAAACCTAATGAAGAAAAACGCGTTGTTACCTATGAAGAATGGCTTCAAATAAAAGATGCATAGAAAAACATATGAGTGTATGACTTTTATATAATTAAAACGTAATTTATACCATCTATACTATAAAAACCAATCAATGTTGAAATTAATAAAACCAAATACAGCATTTATAAAGATGTTACTTGTATCCTTTGCAATTGCTGCATGTACTTCTAAAAAAAATGATGTCTCTGTAACCGTTTACCAAACTTCACAAACTGGTGACAATCTCAAATTAATTTCACAAAATACGAATCAACCATCAGTTGCTACTAGCAAAAAAGTAAGTTTAGTTGTGAAGCCTGATCAAAAATTTCAAGAATACGTTGGTTTTGGTGCATCGTTTACAGAATCGTCAGCATGGAATTTAGCAACCATTCCAGAAACACTTCGCAAAGAAGTATTAACACGATTGTTTAGTCCCACAAAAGGCGCTGGATTTTCACTCACGCGGACACATATCAATAGTAGCGATTATGCGAATGGTCATTACACGTATGTTGACGCCAATGATACTGATCTTAGCACATTTACGATTAATGAAGATCTTAAAGGATTTACTGGAGACGAAAATGATCAAATTAAAGGTATTGAATTGGTAACTCCTTCGTATGATATGATTCCAATGATCTTGGAAGCGTCAAGCATTACAGGTGCAGACTTTAAGATTATTGCCTCACCATGGAGTCCGCCTTCTTGGATGAAACAGGGAGAAACTGCGGAAATGACAAACGGTTCTTTAGCACCAAAATTTTATGGTGTTTGGGCTAGATATCTTTCAAAATATATAAGTGCTTATGCTAAACAAGGAATTCCTATTTGGGGAATCACGCCGCAAAATGAACCGTTACATGCGCATGATGCACGATGGGACAGCAATGGATTCACTCCTGAACAAGGACGCGATTTTTTAAGAGATCACTTAGGTCCACAACTTGTCAAAGACGGACATCTTACGCTTGATAATTTGGATGCTGGCGTGCGTGTGCTTATTTATGATCATAATAAATCTACCATGAACACCTATGTAAATGCTACTTACAATGATCCAGAAGCAGCTAAATATGCTTGGGGAACCGCTTTTCATTGGTATGCAAGTTCTGAACTTGAAAAAAATAATTGGCATGCTGAAGCATTAGATACTTTAAGAACACATTGGCCGAAAAAAGGAATGATTCATACAGAATCGAGTATTGATATTGATGCGAACGATCCAATTGGACAATACTGGAGAGAAAGTATGGATTATGCAGGTACTTTTGTTCCCTTTGATACGTATGTTCACGATATCATCACCGATTTGAATCACGGTACACAAGGATATATTGAATGGTGTATGATTCTTAGCAACAAAGGACAACCAAATCCTTACGACAATTTTAATAGCGCACCAGTGCTCATCAATCCGACAACCGATGAAGTCATCTATACACCTTTGTATTACTTACTCAGTCATTTTAGTAAATTTATACGACCAGGAGCGCATCGAATTGCTATAGAAGGTGAAGAAACAAAAGGTCTTATATACACAGCTGCTATGAATACTGACGCATCTATTGCAGTTGTGCTGTTTAATAGTACTGATGAACCTATGGAAATACTACTGACCTTAACTTCAGAAACTCATAAACTACAAATTCCCCCAAGAACACTCCAGACCGTTCATATTAAAAATAATTTAGAATAAAACGTTCTCATTATTTTTTCACATAAATCTTCTCATTAGACGCAAACAATACTAACTGCTTTTCCTGTTGTTCGCCATGTGTGATTAAGATTTTAAAAAAGCGATAACTATCTGGATAGACTGAGATTTTCGGTGAAATCAAATTGGCGGTTTTGTATAATTTCCCTTGCGGAGATTGTTCAAAGTCAGCAATAACGATGTAGTAAAAACTTTTAAACGCCTGAATATCTTCGTCATCAGTGGCGCGTTCGTCACTTTCTACTTTAATAGCTTGCATTCTAAAATGTTCGTTACTTCTAGAAAGCACATTGCTTTCATTAATCTCTAGCACGACTTTAAACAAACGATCATCTTCAATCGGAACAATTCCGTCTTGCGATTGAGAAAACACGTTAAAACATGTCAAAAAAAGGAAGATTATGAGTAAATTTAGTTTCATAGTACACGATATGTTTTGATTATATTTTTTAAGTTAGTTATTTTACGCACTCAAGTCGTATATTAGTTTGTAAGCGTCGCAACGAATTCGTAAGCGTTCTAAATAGGCGTGCATTTCAATTTTAATTGCCATTTTGTAATGCTAATTTCTATATTTGATAAAAAGGAAAACAGATGAAAGTTCAAGATATAATGTCTCACATTGAAGAATTTTGCCCGCTTGCCTATGCGGAAGATTTTGACAATGTAGGTTTGTTGGTCGGAAATAGCCAACAAGAAGTTTCTGGCGTATTGATTTCGCTAGACACACTTGAAAATGTGGTAGATGAAGCTATTGAAAAAGAATGCAACATGATTGTGAGTTTTCATCCAATTATTTTTTCGGGCTTAAAAAAAATTACAGGAAAAACCTATGTGGAACGCGTAGTTTTAAAAGCGATTAAAAACGATATCGCCATTTATGCCATGCATACCGCATTGGACAATTCGTGGAATGGTGTCAGCGATCGCATCTGTGATGAATTAGGCTTAACCAATAAATCTATTTTAATTCCGCAGAAAGCAACCATAAAAAAACTCATCACGTTTGTGCCTAAGGCAGCTGCTAAAAAAGTGCGCAATGCATTGTTTGCTGTTGGCGCTGGAAGTATTGGGAATTATGAAAATTGCAGCTTTAATATAGAAGGTTTGGGTAGTTTTCAAGGAAATGAAGCTTCAAATCCTACAATTGGCAACAAAGGAGAAACTCATTTTGAAGAAGAAATGCAACTCGGAATTACATTTGCCCGTCATTTAGAAGGCAAAGTCATCAAAACATTGCATGAAACACATCCGTATGAAGAAGTGGCGTATGAGATTACAACGCTCGAAAATACAAATCAACATATTGGCATGGGCATGATTGGCGAATTTAAAAAACCGATCAACGAAGTACATTTTATGACTTTACTGAAGACTAAAATGAACGTTCCGGTGGTGCGTCATTCGGCTTTATCAGGAAAAATGATTCAAAAAGTAGCTGTTTTGGGCGGAAGTGGAAGTTTTGCAATTGACGCTGCCAAACGTGCAGGCGTGGACGCGTATGTAACGGCAGACTTGAAATATCACGATTTTTATCAGGCGGAAGGGCAACTAATTTTGGCTGATATTGGCCATTATGAAAGCGAACAATACACAAAAAATCTTTTATTTGAGCATCTTACGAAAAAAATTCCTAATTTTGCGATCATTTTATCAGCAGAAAATACAAATCCAATCAAGTATTCATAAGATATGGCAAAGAAGAAAGAAGTTACGGTCGAAGAAAAATTACGCGCGCTTTTTGATTTACAATTAATTGATTCTCGCGTAGACGAGATTAAGAATGTTCGCGGAGAACTTCCTTTAGAAGTTGAAGATTTAGAAGACGAAGTAGCCGGATTAAATACAAGACTTGAAAAACTTCACGGTGACCTTGATCAAATTGATGAAGATATTAAGAGTAAGAAGAATATTATTGAAGAAGCAAAAAGCTTAATCAAGAAATATACCGAGCAACAAAAGAATGTTCGTAACAACAGAGAATACAACGCTTTATCAAAAGAAGTTGAATTCCAAGAGTTAGAAATGCAATTGGCAGAAAAGCACATTAAGGAATTTAAAGTCTCTATTGAGCAGAAGAAAGCCGTGATTTCACAAACTAAAGAACGTGTAGACGAAAGAGAATCGCACTTGAAGCACAAGAAAGCTGAATTGAACGATATTCTTGAAGAAACGAAAAGAGAAGAAGAATTTCTTTTAGGAAAGTCTGAAGAGTTTGAAAAATTAATCGAAGACAGATTATTAGCAGCTTACAAACGTATTCGTAACAATGTACGTAACGGCTTGGCTGTTGTAAAGATTGAAAGAGGTGCTTCTGGAGGTTCGTATTTTACAATTCCGCCACAAGTACAGGTTGAGATCGCTTCTAGAAAGAAAATCATCACTGACGAACACAGTGGTCGTATTTTAGTAGATCCTGCATTAGCAGATGAAGAAAAAACAAAAATGGAAAAACTTTTTGCTAAGTTTTAATTCCAAAAAAAATATAGATTAAAAAAACCTCGCTACTCGCGAGGTTTTTTTGTTGCTTTTAATTCGTATATCAGCGGATAGCGTTTATCTTTTGTTTCATACAATCCTTCATCATTTTTCTCTAAATGTGGCAACACGTCATACGGCGACGCATCGTGTTCTGTGAGCATTTCAATGGTCAATCCAGCTTGTATCAGCGCATTGACAACGTCTCCCAAACCATGATTCCACGCATATTCCTTACTAATCATTTTGGTTTCGCCATCTTCTGCATACGTTCCTTCGTATTCTTCATAAATTACTTCTTCTTGGTTGTA
>CAZHSA010000175.1:0-7860 GCA_964535135.1 uncultured Kordia sp. | reverse complement strand
TCGCAACACGTTTAATAAATCGTTAGCTGCCGTTAGGTCACTATTGGCTTTATAAATTTGCTCTTTTAAAACTTCACGTTCAGCGCGTACAGTTTCTATTTCAGATTCCAAGTCGTTGTTCAATACCATCGTAAATAACAATCCAGTGGCAAAAACAACCGCAGCAGCCCAACCTGCATAACGGAAAATAGAATTTCCTTTTTTCAATGGAATGACAGGAGTTTCAGCTTCTACATCATCTGAAAGGTGCAATGTATCTTTAATCGTATCAAAAACTTGTGTGGTATCTTTTTGTGCGGTAGCGGCTGTTAAACGCATCACAGCAGCTTCAATAGAGAGTACTTCCTGCTTCACTTCCGAATACTGTTGCATCATTGCATGCACTTCCTCGTTTTCTTGTTCAGAAAGCGCGCCTGCTACATACAGTTCCAAAATTCCAGATGCTATGTATTCTTTGCTATCCATTTATACGTCTAGTACTTTTCTAAGTTCGCCTATACAATTTCTATTTCGAGTTTTAACCGTTCCTAAAGGAATTTCAAGTGTTTCCGCAGTTTCTTTTTGCGTGTATCCTTTAAAATAAATATAATCTATAATCTGTTTACACTTTTCAGCAAGTTTACCGACATACTTTTTGATACCGATCGCATTTACTTGCCGATCCAAATTGTCGTTGCTTTCAATACTATGTACGAAATAATCTATGTCTTGGTTTTGTTGGGTATTTTTATACGATTTTGAACGTACTTTGTCAATTGCTGCATTCCGAGCAATATTCAACAACCACGTAAAAAAACGTCCTTTTTTAGCTGTGTAAGTGTCAGATTTATTCCAAGCTTTTATAAAAACATCCTGCATTACTTCAGTGGCAATAGCATCATTTTTCACAATCGTATTGATGACACCAAAAATACTATCGTTATACATATTGTATAACGATTCAAACGCTTTGGCATCTTTATTTTGAAATTGTTCTATGAGTTTTTCTAACTCCATGCAATGACATTACTTTTTGGTGAAAGAGTTTCTTTACACTTGAATAGTAAAACTACAATATTTCGATCAAACTTCAACTTTTTATCACAAAAAAAGCTTCCAAAATTGGAAGCTTCTTGTATAAGTTTTGAGTTATTGAGTGCTATACTCTACCTTTCAATGCATTAAAAACCCAAGCAATGGCGAAAAACCCAACGCCGACAGCTGCAAATCCGTATCCTGCAACGTCGTCGTATCTAAAAGCACCGAGTGCAATTAAACCTATTCCGACCAAAATCATTATCAATGTAGCCCAAGCTAATACTGTATTTTTATTCATTCCCATAGTGTATTGTTTTGGCGCATCTTTTATATATGCTTTGAGTTCCTCAGCTTATATAAAAGTCAGGCTTTCGGTAGTCGCTCTCTTCGAGGAGCTTCAACAAATACCTCAATCCTTTGCGCATATATGAAATGCAAATATCGAATTTTTAATCTAAAAAACTAAAAAATTAATGGCATCAATGCAAATTGACTTCCGCTAGTGTTTCAAAAAGTACGCACATATTTTAGTATCTTTATCAAAAATTAGCATATATATTAAATTTTATTCATGAAGAAACAAATTTCCCTGCTCATCCTTTTAGTAGTTTCCTTTTTTATTAGTTGTAACTCCAATAAATCTGTTGCAAAAAGTGACAAAGCGCCAAAATTAGAAAACTCGCTCCTTTGGAAAATCTCTGGCAAAGACATCACAAAACCTTCCTATTTATACGGAACTATTCACTTAACATGTGATTATAAATACACAGAAAAACTCCGAAAAGCCTTTGACGAAACGGAACGTTTGGTGTTAGAGATTGACATGACTGATCCGAAATTACAAGCCAATATGATGAAACTCCTCTTTATGAAAGATGGAAAAACCATCAAAGGTTTGATGAATGATGAAGATTATAAAAAATTATCGGAGTTCTTTAAAGAGCAAGTTGGTGTTGATTTAAAGATGTTCAACACTATGAAACCTTTTGCAATCACAGCCACCTTGACTTCAAAAATGGCCGTTTGCGATAACGGAACGGCATACGAAACGGAGTTTATGAAAGTTGCTAAAGAACAAAAAGAAGATGTTATTGGCCTAGAAACGATTGAAGATCAAATGAGTGTGTTTGATCAAATTCCGTACGAAGAACAATTGAAATCTTTGGTAGAAATGGCAACTAGCGGCATGGAAGAAAGCAAAGAAAGTTTTGAGGAAATGACAAAATATTACAACGCTGAAGACTTGGAAGGTTTATTGTCTGTAATGACTGAGCAAGGCTTGGAAGCAGATTTTCAAGAAAACCTCGTGGATCAACGCAACCGCAATTGGATTCCTTTAATTGAAAAAATTGCCGCCGAAGCGCCTGCTTTTATTGGTGTTGGTGCTTTGCATTTACCTGGAGAACAAGGCGTGATTAATTTGTTGAGAAAGCAAGGATACACTGTAGAACCTGTACTTTAAAATAGATGTTGGATCGCTGCGCTGTTAGATATTAGAACGCTTTGCTTTTAGACCTGTTCCCGCGTAGGCGAGAATCTCTTGAGTCCTGACTAAAAGACACTCATCAACTCAAAGACTCAAAAAACTGAACACTCAAAAACTAAAAAATCTGCAATGTTTCAATCATTGTGGATTTTTTATATTCGTTACTTTCTATGTTACAACTTCGCAGCCAAACGACTTCCTTGATCAATGGCGCGTTTTGCATCTAACTCTGCGGCAATGTCTGCACCGCCAATAACGTGTACTGTCATGCCTTTGGCTTGTAATGGATCTAATAATTCTTTGAGCGGTGTTTGTCCTGCACAAATGACGATATTGTCCACTTCCAATATATTCGCTTCGTCATTTTTAGTATAATGCAATCCTTGATCGTCAATCTTGGTATATTGCACTTCTCCGATGAAGTTTACTTTCTTCTTTTTTAAGTTCGTTCTGTGAATCCAACCAGTGGTTTTTCCTAAGTTGCCACCAAATTTCCCTTTGCTTCGTTTAAACATAAAGATTTCTCTTGGCGAACCGTGAAATTCAGGTTTCATGTTTTCTATGCCACCGCGTGCTTCCAAACTTTTGTCAATTCCCCATTCTGTCAACCACGCATCTATATTTTGTGAGGTCGATTCGCCTTCATGTGACAAATATTCAGAAACATCAAAACCAATACCGCCAGCTCCGATAACTGCGACACGTTTTCCAACAGGTTTTTTGTGTTTCAACACATCTAAATAACTCAATACTTTTTCATGTTCAATCCCTTCAATTTTTGGAGTTCTTGGCTTGATTCCTGTTGCCAGAATGATTTCTTCAAAGTTTCCTTGCAAAAGTTCGTCAGCAGTGACACGTTTGTTGAGTTGCAATTCTACATTGTGCAATTCTATTTGTTTGTTGAAATAGCGAATGGTTTCGTAAAATTCCTCTTTCCCAGGTATTTGTTTTGCAATATTAAACTGTCCGCCAACTTCTGCATGATCGTCAAATAGTGTCACTTCATGCCCGCGTTGTGCAGCAATCGTTGCGGCTGCCAAACCTGCTGGCCCTGCGCCAATGACTGCTACTTTTTTCTTGATTTTTGCTGGTTGGTAATCAAATTCGGTTTCGTGACAAGCTCTCGGATTTACCAAACAACTCGCCACTTTTTTATTGAATATATGATCCAAACACGCTTGATTACATGCAATACACGTATTGATTTCGTCTGCTTTTTCTGCTTCGGCTTTGTTTACCCATTCAGCATCAGCCAAAAATGGTCGTGCCATGGACACCATATCCGCATGTCCGTCTGACAATATTTTTTCAGCAACACTTGGCATGTTGATTCTGTTGGAAGTAATTAACGGAATCGTCACTTCTTGCTTCATACGTTCCGTAATCCACGTGAATGCTGCTCTTGGCACAGACGTTGCAATCGTAGGAATTCTGGCTTCATGCCAACCAATTCCTGTATTGATGATATTCGCGCCTGCTTTTTCAATGGCTTTTCCTAAAGCTACTACTTCTTCCCAACTGCTTCCTTTTTCTACCAAATCGAGCATGGACAAACGATAAATGATGATGAATTCTTGTCCAACTGCTTCTCGAACGGCTTTTACTGTTTCCACAGCAAACTTCATTCTGTTCGTATAATTTCCGCCCCATTCATCTGAACGTTTGTTGGTACGTTCTACTATAAATTGGTTGATGAGATAGCCTTCAGAGCCCATAATTTCCACGCCATCATATCCTGCCAATTGTGCTAAGGATGCAGATTTTGCAAAGCTTTTAATCGTTCGCTTGATGCCGCCTGCACTTAACTTTTTTGGTTTAAAAGGTGTAATGGGAGATTTTATAGCGGATGGCGCAACATTCAACGGATGGTATCCGTAACGTCCTGCATGCAGAATTTGCATACATATTTTTCCACCATTTTCATGAACAGCTTTCGTGATAATTTCATGCTTCTTTGCATGTTTTTTGGAAGTCATACGTGCAGAAAAAGGCACTAACCAACCACGAACACTTGGTGCCATTCCTCCAGTAACTATCAGTCCTACGCCACCTTTTGCACGTTCGCCATAAAAAGCTGCTAAGCGTTCAAACCCGTTTTTTTCTTCTTCCAAACCTGTGTGCATAGAGCCCATTAACACTCGATTTTTGATGGTTGTGAATCCCAAATCTAACGGTTCAAAAATATGCTTGTATTTCATGGAAATTGATAGTTTTTGTGGTTGTTTTAAAGATACTATAATTCTGCTAAAAAGAACAGTCTATTTTATTATGCATGCATAATAGTATGCAAGATACATTTTTTTTGAGTAGCGTTACAAATTATTTAGGATTTGTCAGTAAGTTGTGCTTGTTGCTACTATTTATTTTGAATTTTTTTGAGTGAAGGATATTTGGCATTCCACTTGTCGATAGCTGTATTCAAATTGTTATAAAAGCGAGTTGCTTCGTTTTGATCTTTGAATGTAATGGAGCTGTTGTCTACTTTTATTACATAACCTGTCCAGCCCATTGCGGTTTGCTTAAATTGGTGCGCCGTAGGACGCTTTTGAATAGAGCCGATCCAAATGTTTAGATTGTTTTCATTTCCTGGCAACGGTCGGTAAATAGTGGTGTCAGTAAGTGTGACTTGTTGTTTGAGTTTTCTACCTGTGAAATTGTGAACACCATCATAAGTTCCAAGTGTTTTTGTGGACTTTTTGGATATTGCAATCAATTGGTTTCTTTTTTCTTGTTCCGCTTTTCTACGCGCCATTTCTATTTCTCGCAATCGTTGTTCTTCTTTTAAGCGTTTTTTTTCAATTTCGATATCGCTTTTAATATTGGCTTTATCAGCTTCTGTCAATGCAAAGCCTTGATTGGAAAATGAAAACGAAATATTATCTACGCGCCAACCATCATCAAACTTTCGCATGAATCCTTTTCCATTGCCTCCTGTTACAATAAACCGTTTGGTTACATCATCCATTTTGGTATATCGCCACGTAAATTGAACTTCTTTGAATGATTTGTTGTTCCCAAATGAACTTTTGGTATCAGCAATACCGTTGATCATAGTGACTTTGGCTTGTATTGGAGATTTTAGCTCTAAGTAGTTATATCCTTTTTTCTTGAAGAGATATTTTCCTTTGTTGGAAATGTTACTGTTTTGATCCCAATATCCTTGCTGTTGTCCGTTATATTTTGCTTGTGGATTGGTGCGTGGTTTTTTTCCTAATTCTTTGAAACGAATGTAATTAGTGATTAAATCTTCCGCTTCACTTCTTGATAAATCATTTCCGCAAGATGTGATTAAAACTGCTAAAAGCAGCAGACCTACTTTTTTCATAAATTCGGTTTATTGTGGATTGGTTTTTGTTTCTGGCAGTGTATAAATCTAATGATAATCTACTATATTGTCAAAAAATAAAAACTACTTCTAAGAAGTCTGCATCTTAAAAGTAGTTTTGTAATTATAGTGTTTAGATGATGATTTTATCAATTCATCGGAACTTCTACCACCAAAATTTTAGCTGTTGATGTTATTTGAATATCAACGTTTTCGGTATCCCAAATCCCTAATGCATCTTTTTGCGAAAGTGTTTGATCGCCAATTGCAATGTCACCTTCTAGTACAAATACATAAATTCCGTGTGAAGCATCGTTAAGTTTGAAATTGACCGTTTGCGATGCGTCAAAATTTCCTAAAGATATGTACGCATCTTGGTGAATCCAAAGTGCTTCGTCGATGACATTATCTTTTGGTGCAACGACCGTTTGAAATTGATTTTCACGTTTACTTTGATCAAATTGTTTTTGCTCGTAGCGTGGCGTTACTTCTAATTCTTGTGGTTGAATCCACAATTGCAAGAAGTTGACCTCATCGGTGCGGCTATCGTTGAATTCGGAATGTTGCAAACCTGTTCCTGCGGACATGACCTGCACTTCTCCAACCGTAATAGCGCGTTTGTTATCCATACTATCTTTGTGTGACAATGCGCCACTTAGTGGAATGGAAATGATTTCCATGTTTCGATGCGGATGCGTTCCGAAGCCCATTTTTGGTTTTACGATATCGTCATTGAGCACTCGTAATTGTCCGAAACCCATTTTTGCTGGATCTTGGAAACTGGCGAAACTGAAACTGTGGTAACTTTTTAACCATCCGTGATCTGCTTTTCCTCTTGTGTTTGCTTTGTGAACTATTGTTTTCATTGTTGTATGTTGTTTTGTCTATTTGTTGATTCGTTTTTGGTTAATACCTAGCACTTATTTGCGTCAGCGATTGAGAGATTTGTTGGAGCTCCTCGTAGAGAGCGACTCTCGAAAGCGCGGCTTCCTTTTCGGAAGCGACGCCCTGAAAATTTTTTTCCAAATAATTTTACTTACTTAGAGTTTTATTGGGATTCCTGACTTCGCAGGAATGAAAAACCGTTAATATAGATGTCCCATTTTTCCTTGTTGGTAATCGCGTAAGGCTTCCATGATTTCCGTTTGCGTGTTCATTACATACGGTCCCCACGAACTGACTTCTTCCTCAATTGGCGCACCAGAAAGGACTAATAGTTTACTGTTTTTATTGGCTTCCAATACAATAGCGTCGCCATCTTTGTGGAAGGTGAGCATTTGTAATTGTCCCTCTTTTAAGGTTTGTGCATCGTTGACGCGCGTTTCACCTTCAAGTAGATATACCAAAACTTCGTGATGCGCAGGAATTGGAAGCGTTGTTGTTCCTTCTGCTTCCAAATTCACAACAAAGGCATTGATTTCTGTGAATGTACTTGTCGGTCCTTTTTGTCCATGAAGTGTTCCTGCAACGACTTTGATGCTTCCTTTTCCGTTGTCTACCGGCAGTATTGGCATCTGTTCCGCTTTGATATCTTGATATTTTGGCGTTGTCATTTTATGCTTTTTAGGAAGATTTACCCATAATTGAATGCCTTCCATGGTTCCGACAAAGTCTTTTGTGGGACCTTCATCGTGAATGATGCCGCTTCCTGCTGTCATCCATTGCACGTCGCCAGCTTGTAAGTTTCCTTCGTTTCCGAGTGAATCTCTATGCAATTGTTCTCCTTGAAGGAGAAACGTTACTGGTTCGAATCCGCGATGTGGATGCGGCGACAAGGATAATCCTGGACTGTACGGTCCTACATCATATTTGTAATGATGCAAGAGTAAAAACGGATCTACTTGATCGAGTGTTTGTGTTGGTAAGGGTTGGCGAATTAAGTTTCCGCCCATATTTACATAGTCACTTTTACCTTTGTATGCTATGCTTCTTAGTGTGTTCATGTTTTCTACTCTTTCTTTTTGTGATTACATTTGAATTATTTTCCATGGAAAATAATTCTGTTTAAAAATAGACTATTGTGTATAGCCTA
>CAZHSA010000174.1:0-7865 GCA_964535135.1 uncultured Kordia sp. | reverse complement strand
AAACGCATGAAACAAGATTTAAGCGATTACAGAAAATCCTACGAAAAAAGCGAACTACTAGAAGAAAACTGTGTGGAAAATCCAATTGAGATGTTTCGCAATTGGTTTTTGGAAGTAGAACAATCAGAAACGGTTGCCGAAGTCAATGCAATGACCGTAAGTACGATTGGCAAGGATGGTTTTCCAAAAAGTAGAATTGTTTTACTAAAACAATACACCTTTGAAGGATTTATATTTTATTCCAACTACGAAAGTGAAAAAGGATTGGCAATGGCAGAAAATCCAAATGTATGTCTTTCGTTTTTTTGGCCAGCGATGGAGCGACAAATCATCATCAAAGGACAAGTGGAAAAAATTGCAGAAAACTTATCAGACGGATATTTTGAATCGCGTCCACGTGGAAGCCGATTAGGTGCGTTAGTATCTGACCAAAGTTCCGTAATTCCGTCGCGAGCGTATTTAGAACAAAAACTAAAAGAGTTGGAAAAAGTCTACGAAGGCAAAGACATTGAACGTCCATCACATTGGGGCGGATATATTGTAAAACCCAAAGAAATAGAGTTTTGGCAAGGTAGAGCCAATCGTTTGCATGACCGCATTCGATACCAATTACAAACCGACTTTTCTTGGAAGCGAGATCGTTTAGCACCTTAACAAAAAACATAGCTATTGAAAACTTTACTCATCGTTCGGCATGCAAAATCATCTTGGGAATATCCTGTAGATGACAAAGATCGTCCACTCAAGTTACGCGGGATCAAAGATGCACATTTAGTGGCAAATTATGTTTCAGATAAAATTGATACACCGAATGTTATTTATTCAAGTATTGCCAATCGTGCATTGCACACTTGTGCCATATTTACGCGATGTTTGGAATATCCGTTCACGAAAATTAGCATCAAAGAAAGTATGTATGACTTTGGCGGATCGGGTTTGTTGGCCACAATAAAATCGTGTGATGATGCAGTAGACACCTTGATGGTTTTTGGACACAATCATGCAATTACTGCGGTTGCCAATACCTACGGAAGTCAATATTTTGACAATGTTCCGACAAGTGGATTCGTAGCCATTCAATTTGATACGGATTCGTGGAATGATATCAACGAAGGTAAAACGATATTAAAAGTATTCCCTAAAGACTTAAAATAATGCAGCAAACCAAAAATAAATACATTAACAGAGAAATAAGCTGGCTCCAATTTAACGGACGTGTATTGCAAGAAGCTGCTGATAAAACGGTGCCGTTGATTGAACGTTTGCGCTTCATCGGAATCTTCTCTAATAATTTGGACGAATTTTTTAAAGTGCGATATGCCACAGTGAAACGCATTGCGCAAGCAGGAAAAGGCGGAAGAAGTGTGTTAGGTGGTGCCAAAGCA
Organism: uncultured Kordia sp.; assembly: GCA_964535135.1. GTDB lineage: Bacteria > Bacteroidota > Bacteroidia > Flavobacteriales > Flavobacteriaceae > Kordia. The sequence continues at coordinate 6,480 of CAZHSA010000174.1, read as the reverse complement.
AAAGATCTGTTGGAGCAAATCACGAAAATAGTGATCAAGCAGCAGACGGAAAGTTTGCGCATTCTAAACGAAGTGCAAAAAGAACTAGAAGAAGAAAACATCTTCATCATCAATGAACAAAAAGCTTCGCCAAGTCAAAGTGCGTATATTGAAAAATATTTCATTGAAAAAGTAAGTCCTGCGTTGGTAACCATCATTTTAGATGATATTGACGAAATGCCAGGCTTAAAAGACAAAGCGGCCTATTTGGCAATCAGAATGGTGATGAAAGAACAGACTAAAAACACCAAAAAAGTAACGCGTTTTTTCAAGCCAAAAGTCAACAAAATTAGACATGCACTGATCGAAATTCCGAAAACAATTGATCGTTTTATTGTTTTGCCAAGTGAAGGAGAAAAAAAGTTCATCATCATTTTAGATGATCTTATTAGACATTCGTTAAGTAATATTTTCACGATTTTTGAATACGAAAGTCTGTCGGCACACATGATTAAAATTACGCGTGATGCTGAATTGGATATTGACAATGATTTGACAAAAAGTTTTATCCAAAAAATATCTACCAGTGTAAAAGACAGAAAAACTGGTGAACCTGTTCGTTTTGTATACGATAAAACCATTCACAAAGACACATTTGAATATTTAGTTCAAAAAATGAACATTGACGATATTGACAGCTTAATTCCTGGCGGACGTTATCACAATCGGAAAGATTATATGTCGTTTCCAAGTTTAGGGCGCCAAGATTTACTTTACAAATCGTATCCGCCATTGCCAGTAAAAGGCTTAAGCATGGAAGGAAGTCTCTTTGAGAAAATTGCTAAAAAAGATTTTCTACAATATGCGCCGTATCATACATTTGCGTACGTAGTGCGATTTTTGCGTGAAGCTGCATTAGATCCGAAAGTAGAAAATATAAAAATTACTGTGTACCGTTTGGCGAAAATTTCCCATGTAGCAAGTTCGCTAGTAAACGCCGTGAAAAATGGTAAAAAAGTAACGGTTCAGATTGAGCTACAAGCGCGTTTTGATGAAGCTGCCAATATCAAATATGCAGAACAAATGCAAAGCGAAGGCGTGAATTTAATCTTTGGTGTTCAAGGCTTAAAAGTACATAGCAAAACTTGTGTTATTGAACGACGAGAACAAAATAAACTTGTTCGGTATGGCTTTGTCAGTACAGGAAATGTAAATGAATCTACTGCGAAAATTTACACAGACTATACGCTATTTACGTCCGATCAAGAAGTGCTCAAAGAAGTTTCAAAAGTATTCGATTTCTTTGAGACCAATTACAAAGTAGCCAAATACAAACACTTAATAGTATCGCCGCATTACACCCGAAACGCATTTAACAAGCTTATCAACTTAGAAATCAAAAATGCGAAAGAAGGAAAAGAAGCGTATATCAAAATAAAAGTCAACAGTTTATCCGACTATAAAATGATTGATAAACTGTATGATGCTAGTAGAGCAGGCGTAAAAATTCAGCTCATTGTGCGCGGTATTTGTTGTTTAATTCCTGGCGTTCCTGGGATGAGCGATAATATAGAAGCTATAAGTATTGTAGACAAGTTTTTAGAACACCCAAGAATGTTTATCTTTGGGAATAATGGAGATCCGAAAATTTATATTTCTTCTGCCGATTGGATGACGCGAAATATAGACAAAAGGGTAGAAGTTACCTGTCCGATATACGATCAGGACATCAAAAATGAATTGCTAGATACGTTCAATATTGGTTGGAGCGATAACGTGAAAGCGCGTGTATTCTCTGAAAAACAAGACAATGCCTACCGTACAAATCAATTGATAAAAGTACGTTCGCAGTTTGCTACGTATGATTACTATTTAGAAAAAATGTCAAATTAATACAAAAAAGAATCCATTTTGAGAATTAGAAAATTTGCTGCCATTGATATTGGATCCAATGCTATACGGTTGTTAGTTGCAAATGTGATTGAAGAGGAAAATAAAGAACCGAAATTCAAAAAAAGTTCGTTGGTGCGTGTGCCTATTCGCTTGGGACAAGACGTATTTACCAACGGAGAAATTTCAAAAATAAATATTGAACGCATGACCAATGCAATGAAATCCTATCGCTTACTGATGGACGTTCACGGTGTGGAAATGTATATGGCGTGTGCAACTTCAGCCATGCGCGATGCCAAAAATGGAGAAGCTGTTGTCGAAAAAATCAAGAAAAAGGCAAATATTGACATTAAAATTATTGACGGGAAACGCGAAGCTGAAATCATTGCATCTACCGATCTTCACGATGTCATCGCCAAAGAAAAAGATTATCTCTATGTAGATGTTGGAGGTGGAAGTACTGAGTTGACAATTTTTTCGAATGGAAAAGTAAAAACTTCTCGTTCTTTCAAAATTGGAACTGTACGTTTGTTAAACGAAATGATTACCGATGACGATTGGAAATTGGTTGAAAAATGGATTAAGCGCAACACCAAAGATTTAAAAAGGTTGTCACTTATTGGTTCGGGCGGAAACATCAACAAACTATACAAAATGTCGGGAACACCTATTGGCGAACCGTTGTCGTATATTTATTTGAATGCACAATATCAATTCTTGCAAAGTCTTACCTATGAACAGCGTATTTCTGAATTAGGATTAAATCCAGATAGAGCCGATGTGATCATTCCTGCAACTCGAATTTACCTTTCTGCATGCAAATGGAGTGGCGCACAAAAGATTTATGTACCTAAAATTGGACTTGCAGATGGCATTATAAAGACATTATTCTTCGAAACATCGAAAAAACAGAAAATCGGGACGAATATTTTGAATTATTGAAAAAGTGATACTTACATTTAGCAAATAACTCAAAACCAAGCGATTCTTGCTAAAACAGAATCGAATCAACTAAATAAAAAATGTACCAATGAAAAAAAATATATTTCTTTTGTTCTTACTATGTTCATGCATTGCTTTTTCACAAGAAACAATTAACGAAACGGACGAATCTATAGATGTAAATGATTATGTAAGCGGTGATACAGAAACACGTTACGGTTTTAAAGCAGGAGTCAATATTTCTAATTATAGTGGCACCAACTTAGAAGATATTCAAGAAGGCTTGAACGATTCCAGAATTGGATTTGTTGCAGGTTTCTTTGTAGATATGCATGTTGCTGGAAAATTACGCTTTCAGCCAGAATTGTTGTATTCTGCACAAGGAGCAAAAGAAGAAGCTTTACGTGCCGATTATTTGCAAGTGCCATTAATGCTAAAATATGAACTTACAAATTTTTTAAGCATTCAGCTAGGACCGCAAATTGGTGTGAAAATTCACGAATTTGAAGACAGTTTTAAAAACTTTGATTTTGGTGTGAATGGCGGAATTGGTATCACCATCCTAGAAAATGTTGTGATTGATGCACGTTACAACCTAGGTTTAGCAGACATGTTTGATGAAGACCGAGCGCCAAATTTTGAAGGAAAAAATGCGGTAATTCAAATTGGAATCTCGTATAGACTTTAGAATCGCTATCGCTTATAGAAACGGCTTTGCTTTATAGAAGTACTTTGCTCTTAGATGCGGATTTGCCTTTAGATAGTTAGATTTTTAGGCAAAATATAACATACAAAAACGTCAAATTGATATTCTCAATTTGACGTTTTTTGTCTAACAGCGAAAGCGGTCTAGAAAGAATGTCTATATTTTTACAAACTTCTTCACAGCCGTTTTTCCTTGCTGTTGAATCTTTATAAAATATACGCCAGCTTTTAACTGCGAAACATCCAAAGATGCTTGCGTCATAAAACGTTCAGAAACAGCGACATTTTCGACAAGGTTATAAATTGAATAACTCGTTTTAGAATTCGTAGCAATTCCTGTCATGAATATCTCTTTTTGCGCAGGATTTGGATAGAGTTGTATGGTATTTGAAAATATTTCGTTGTCTTTCGTAGATAAAACTTGTCTTCCATACACAAGTTTTTCTCCAAGTAAATCGATCATAGTCAAGCTTTCATTTGGAAGATCAATAGTGTAGTCAAAAAAATTGGTACTATTACTTCCTAAAATACCAAAGTATATAGGTTCAAAAGTATCATTATCGCACTGCACAAGTGTTTGCAGAAGATTAACTACATCCAAGGAAGTATGACCACTGTTTAATTCATACTTGCCAAAAAATTGATTACAAGTTCCAAAACCAACCACATTCTCTGCTAATGGATTAGGGTCAAGATTGCTAAAAGTAATAGTAAGCGGACTTCCGTTAGGTACATATATTCTTGCACCATTACTTTCAATATAATGCAAATACCATTGTCCTAAAAGGTTTGGATCGTCTTGTGCTTGTGTAGCATGACTAGCAAATACAGCTAAAAGTAAAATGTAAAGTTTTTTCATAGTAAGTGGTTTTAATTACTATAAAACTACAACATAGGCTACTATCCATCAAAATTTCTAACCTATTATCTACAAATTACTAGTCAGAATTTATAAATCACGAACAAAATACACGCTAAAAACTATCAATACATATGATTTTTGGTAGAAATGTAAAACGTGAAGCGAATCTAACCCAATGAGTCAATTTGAAAATGAAGTTTCAAAGAAAACTCAAAGGTTGTATGAAAGAATCTAAAATCTAATAGCGATAGCGGTCTAAAAGTGCAAAAGCACGGTCTAAAAGATTCCCACCTACGCGGGAACGAGTCTAACAGCGAAGCGCGTCTAATCAACCGTGCATCGTTTCTTTCGTTCCCAAATCTCGCATGATTTCTGCTTCAAAATCTAACAAGGCTTGCCATTTTTCGTCCACCTCAGTGCGATCGCCATATTGTCTGGCAAAGCCTAAAAACATCGTGTAATGGTTGGCTTCACTCTTCATCAAATTTCTGTAAAATGTCGCCAATTCAGGATCGTTGATATTTTCGGATAACAACTTAAAACGCTCGCAACTTCTCGCTTCAATCAATGCAGCATACAACAATCGGTGCACGAGTTGCGTAGTTCTGCTGCCTCCTTTTGGAAAAAACTGCACTAATTTTAAAACATATTCGTCTTTTCGATCGCGCCCTAATTTCCAACCTCTTGCCAAAATACGATCATGCACCATTTTAAAATGACTCATTTCTTCTTTCACTAAGGCAATCATTTCATCGATCAATTCAGGATATTCTGGAAAACTCACAATCAAGGAAATTGCAGTACTGGCAGCTTTTTGCTCACAAAACGCATGATCTGTCAAAATTTCTTCAATATTCTTTTCTGCAATATTCACCCAACGTGGATCGGTTGGTAATTTTAGTCCTAACATCATACTATCAATTAAATTTCTAAGTCAAAATCTTTACGTAGTTTTTCTACGAGCGGATTGATTTCTTTCAATTTTTCATATTTATCGCGTGCGGTAAACGCATATTTCTTTTCTGCTTTTTCATTCACAATAATTTCCAGCGACACATCATAATTGTTTAATTGCGCACGTACAAACTCCAGTAACGGATATTGCGCACGTTCAATTTCAATTTTCATCGTTTCATTCGGCAATTCAATAGAGATCGTGGTCGCATCTTTCAATTTTGGAACATCGGTAGACAAAGAAGAAGCCATAATTTTTTCTCCTTTTCTATCAATTTTATTCACATACGCATTCCAAACTTCTACCATACGCTCTTCTGTAAACGCGTCTTTCGGCAATTCCTTATGTGCTACAACTTTACTTTGTTGTTTTTTTAAGTGTTCTTGCTTTGCTTTAATGCTCGACAGTGACAAACCAGAAACCTTATTGCGCATCATCGAAATATCAATCTTCGGCTTTTGCGGTGGCGGCGTTGGTTTTGGTGCCGCTTCTTTCACTTCCGTAGCTGGTTTTACCGTGGTGGATGCTACCGAATTTTCGTGTGTTTCTTGAGCTGTTTGTACAAGTGGTGAAGTATTCGCTTCAGTGACTTTGGCAATCGGATTCACTTTTTTGCCATGTGTCAAGAAGAAAGTAGCCGGAATTATGAATCGCTTGCTATTTTTTTTTTCTCCATCATAATTGATAGAGGCAAGTTGCATTAAGCACAATTCGACTAAAAGTCGCTGATTTCGACTTGTTTTATATTTTAAATCACAATCGTTCGCCAATTCAATGCCTTTCATGAGAAATTGCTGCGATGTTTTTTGCGATTGCTCTAAATATTTTTGTTTGGTTTGATCGCCTACTTCCAAAAGTTCAATTGTAGCTTGGTTTTTACACACGAGTAAATCTCTAAAATGTGAAGCAATTCCAGCAATAAAATGATGTCCATCAAACCCTTTTGATAAGGTTTCGTTGAAATCTACCAACAATTGAGGAATGTTATTTTCCAACATTAAATCGGTCGCGGTAAAGTAGATTTCATAATCGAGTACATTCAGGTTTTCCGTAACCGCTTGTCGTGTTAACTGTTTTCCAGAAAAGCTGACAACTCTATCAAAAATAGAAAGTGCATCACGCATGGCGCCATCTGCCTTTTGAG
>CAZHSA010000173.1:0-7867 GCA_964535135.1 uncultured Kordia sp. | reverse complement strand
GTGTTTTTTCGAAATAAAATGAAGAAAAAATGTATCGAGAAGTATTTTGAAACGATACAGGCATTAGGATGTTTCTTAGAAGCCAACGAATTAACAAAAAGAAGTTTATTAGTTTACAGGTTTATGAGTTTAAGTTTCGCAACTGATAAACTAATAAATTGACGAAAAAACGTATCAACAAAAAACATATTTTTAAAACCCAAAACCCAAAAAATGAAAGTAATCATCATCGAAGACGAAAAACCATCAGCACGACGACTCAATCGAATGTTAGAACGCGAAGAAATGCACGTGGAAGTGATGTTGCATTCTGTGTCAGAATCTATCGAGTGGTTTCAAAACAACGAGCATCCCGATTTGATATTTTTGGACATTCAACTGTCTGACGGATTATCTTTTGAAATCTTTGAAGTCATAGACATCACATCTGCTATAATTTTTACAACGGCGTATGACGAATATGCGTTGCAAGCGTTCAAACTAAATAGCATTGACTATTTGCTAAAACCGATTGATGATGACGAATTGGTCACTGCCGTAGAAAAATTCAAAGCGCGCGCACCAAAATCACAAAATGTTCAGTTAAACTTTGATGATATCAAAAAACTATTGGTCAATCCGATAGAACGTACTTACAAAAAACGCTATACGGTAAAAGTGGGACAACATTTAAAAATGATTCCTATTGACGAAATTGAATGTTTTTACAGTGAAAACAAAGGAACGTATGCACATACAATAGAAGGTAGAAACTATCTGCTAGAAACCTCATTAGAAAACTTAGAAGACGAACTATCTCCAGAAATCTTCTATCGCGTCAGCAGAAAATTCTATGTAAACATTAATGCTATCAAAGACATTATCAGTTACACAAACTCACGTTTACAAATAAAACTACACAACTTTCAAGAGCAAGATATCATTGTAAGCAGAGAGCGCGTAAAAGATTTTAAAAAATGGCTCAACTGACTTGAAATATTATATTTTGAATGTTAAATGCTGAATTTTAAATTAAAAATGATACTTTTTAAGAGCCAAGAGCCAAGAGCCAAGAGCCAAGAGCCAAGAGCCAAGAGCCAAGAGCCAAATAACGAAAATTGAATTATAAATGTTGAATGCTAAATATTAAATGTAAATGTATTTTCTAATAGACAGATAAACAAATAAACAAATCTTCAAGACATAAATTTAAGAGCTCATCTATCTACTTTCTCCAAACGTCTCTTCGAGTGATTTTTCGGAATAAAATGAAGAAAAATTGTATCGAGAAGCACTTTGAAAGTATACATGTTAAATGTGTCACATCGAGCGCAGTCGAGATGCTAAATTATAAATATAAAAGTATTTTCAAATAAACGAATAAACGAATAAACGAATAAACGAATAAACAAATAAACGAATAAACGAATAAACTCTACAAATTAATCGTAAACAACAATCCTATCGTATTAAGACCTGTAATTTTTTGCTCGTCGTTAAAACCAGTATTAGCATCGCTTTCCACACGGTTAAAATCACCTTGTGTATTAAACATGATTCCAAGACTGAGTTTTTGATTAAAGTTGTATGACAATCCAATAGCCGTTTGTAAACCAAAATTCCAACCTTCATAAAGATCGTCTGCTTCTACGTTTATAAAACTATATTCGTCTCTAATAATAGTTCGTGCATATAGTCCAACATTGGCTACCAAACGTACTTTGTGCGATACATTATAATTTGCACTTAACAATAGCGGAATTCGTAAAGTACCGCGTTCGTGATAAAAATTTCCTCCAGAGCCAAATCCGTTTCCTGACAATCGGTCAATACCAATTCCTGTGGCAATTCCGTAACGTTTCCCAAGAGTATAATGCAATAAAAAATCGGCAGTACTTGCGTTCAAATTATAATTTGGTTGGTTGTCGTTATCAATTACGGCATATCCAATTCCTCCATACGTTATAAAACTGAATTTGGAAGTGGATGCGTAATCGTAATCGTTTTTGTTGTGATCGTCATGATCATCTTGCGCATTTAGTGTTGTAAAAGAAAAAATTAAGGCAAAAAGAATACTAAAATTAAAGTTTTTCATTGTTGTAAGTTTTTTGATTAAACAATGTGAAACTACTTAGATTTTTTGAATTTTAATTAAAGTGGTACTCGTAATTCATAAAACAGAGGTGCTATTTAACAACGTTTTAACAACAAGAAGTACAGCGATGAAAAAAAATTCGTATTTCAGCGCTTTAATAAATCAAAAATGTAGACTCCGAATGTATAAAATGGAGTCAGATTTAAGGAAGTTTTTTTAAAATGAGCAGTCTATCTTTTTTAAATCACTAAAGAATTTGGTCCATTCACTTTACTAATTCGTTCAGCGACTCATTTCCTTTTCTTTTTATGGGATAATGAAACATCTTCGTACTGCGATTAATCCAAAAAATAGTAAAAAGGCGTATGCTGAAAAGCCTAAAAAAGAGTAAGCATTTAATCTAAAATTTTTTAATTATGAGTTTAGTAGGAAAATATACAAACGATGATTCGGGCGCAGTATTAGAAATTGCAGAAGCAAACAACGCTAACGGACAAGGTAAAGGTAATTTTATAATGGGAGAGGTAAATGTCCCAGTTTCAATCCATTACCATTTTGTTGCAAGTGGTTTTAAAGGAACAACATTGGTGTTAAGCGGATTTCAAGACGATCCAAACCATTATGTAGGTATCGCAGGCGCTACAGACACAACATCTGGAGAGAACGGAATTCGCTTGTCTGGTGGATTAGCTGTTGAAAATATTGTAATTCCATTTTCAGGAAGTTTTAAAAAGTTTATAGTATAATGTACATTATAGTAAAAGCATTCTTTTATAAAAAAAGGATGCTTTTTGCTTCTAATATTTAAGACAAAAAATCTAGATTCATGCTAAAGTAGAGATATTAGTATTTAGTTATGAGAATTGAGTGTTTTTTTAGCTAAATGACAAACCATCTCACGTCAAATTGAACTTGATGCATCTTCCCTAAAAACACGTAATATTTATCGTAAAGTGCTGATTTATAATAATTAAAGTTTTATAGGAACAAGTCTAAAAGCGAAGCGTTCTTGTATCTAAAAGCGCAAAGCGCAAGTCTAAAAACAAAGTGAGTCTATTCTTATTCCTCTTCATCCAAACGATTGTCATCAAAACCAGAAGGTAAAATATTTGGAATATATTTAATCACAATGGGCAATAACAACATTCCGCCAGGTAACATAAAAATTGCCAAACTTGGAATGCTTTTAAAGATATCTAACAACTGCTCTTTAACGCGTTTTTGTTCATCGTCAGAAAGAGAACGTGTGGTAGATTGTGTCAATAATATCATCAACTCTTTGCTTTCATACAATTCGGTAGCCAAACGTTTTTTGTTTCGGTTGATGAGCTTTTTTACCATATTACTTGAGTTCTCATAAAAACTCTGAATCATGTTGCGCGATTTTAACAGCGCCACTTCATCTTTATGTTGCTCATAAAAAAAGTGAATATCATCTACCGCTTTTTGTACTATTTCTTGCGGAACTTTTAAATCCTTCGCCAACTGATCTAAAAAGACATGCTCTTCTTCGTCAATCACTTTATCGGTCCAAAAGGTCATGCATACCAAGTCAATGATATAATATTTTGTGAGCGGATTGCTAATATTTTGTGTCACGTCATCATAATGCAAACGCTCTCGATGTTCGTAGCGAAACGAAGATTCAAAAAGTTTGATAAGACTTTTATCATACTTTGTCTTTTCTTTCTTTAAATCTAACGCGGTAAAAATGATGGTTTCAATTGTAGATTCTAAATCCCGCAGATATTGATCTGTAACATTGCCAGTTTGCAGATATTTTTCATACGCTAATACATCTACAAATAATAAAGTATTGGTAATTAGGTAATTAAAATTTTTAGTAATAAGATTATCGTCAATGGCAATTCGCTTAGTAATCATACTTTCTAACAGATCGTACGATTTCTTTTTACCTAAAAATAATTCTTGAAAAAATGAACTTTTAAAGTCGTCTACAATATTATAAAAATCGGTGACCGAATCTATAAACTCGCGTTCGCAATTATAGCTTTTGTGAATAAAATGAAAGGAAAGGACAATATTTACTTTGCACAATTCTTCATGTGTCAAATCGGTTTGTTCAACACTATTAAAAATGGCTTTCAAATTGGTTCCATACACAAAGCCACAGGATTTCAATTCGTTGTACAAATCATCCAGTGAATAGGTAGTTGTTGGGATTCCCTTAGATTTAGACTCGGCTAATAATTTTTTGATCCAGCCTTTAGCAGATGGGTTCATGGTTCATTTAGGTTCTATACAAAATAAAGCTACTCTGAACAAAGTAGCTTTATCAATATACTATTTTTTAATTTCTTACTTAATAATTCCACCACAACTTACACGTGCGCCGGCAGCTCCTGATGGTTGCGATGTATAATCGTCTGTACCTGCATGTACAATGATGGCTTTTCCAACAATATTTTTAGTTTTATCATCACAGTTAATGCACCATTCGTCTGTAGAAAATTCCATTTCTGCATATCCGTCATCATCTGCTTCAAAATTTCCGATATCACCTTTATGATAACCTTTTGAAGAACCCCATTTTCCGTGTGGTTGTCCTGTTGGATTCCAATGTCCGCCAGCAGATTTTCCGTCCGCAGAAGAACAATCAGCCTTTTCATGAATGTGAATTGCATGTACGCCAGGTGTCAAACCATTCATTACGGCTAACATTTTGACTTTTCCTTCTTCATTTTCTGTAAAAGTTACATTTCCAGTAACTTCGCTGCCACTTTTTGCTTCCAAATCAAACTTGATTTCTTTGTCGCCTGAGGAGCAACTTACAGTAATGCATAACAATCCCGCAAGCATCATGAATATTCCTTTTCTCATTATTTTTGGTTTTGAATTAGTATTTCTAAAATTTGTTCAACAAGGTAAGTAGATATTAAAACAAAAACAAACGAAATTCTTTGCTTACTTTTTAAACTCCTCTTTCTTATTAAGATATTTATCTAAAAATGAGAGGATTTGACTATACGCTTCTATTTGATTTTCTTTTTTTACAAATCCATGTCCTTCATCTTCAAACAACAGATATTCCACAGGAACACCATTTTTCTTCACGCCAGCTACAATTTCATCAGATTCTACCTGTAACACTCTTGGGTCTTTTGCGCCTTGCAACACCATCAATGGTTTGGTCACTTTATCGGTGTGGAATAATGGAGAAATTCGTTTTAGGCGAACTGAATCCTTGGTATTTGGATTTCCTAATTCTTTATATAATGATTCTTTATACGATTCCCACCATGGTGGAATGTTTCTCAACGTACGAATCCAATTGGTTACACCAAAAATATTAACACCAACTTGAAACTCTTCTGGTGTGTACGTCAACGCTGCCATGGTCATGTAACCGCCGTACGAACCGCCAATGATTCCAATTTTATCGCTATCAATTTCAGCTTGTTTGGCAAGCCAATTTTTTCCTTCTACACAATCTTGCAAGTCGTTTTCACCATGATTCAAATCGTCCATTCTGTAGAATGTTTTCCCATAACCACTACTTCCACGATTGTTCACCGCTAAAATAGCATATCCGTGATTCGTTAAATATTGAATTAACGAACTAAACGACTGACGCGATTGTCCGCCTGGTCCACCGTGAACCCAAACCAACGCAGGAACTTTCTTGTCTGCGGAAGCTTGTTTCGGCAAATAATAAATCGCAGGAATTTCGGTGCTATCAAACGATTTATAACGAATCACTTTTGCTGTCACTAAATCATCAATATTTACGTCTTTATTTAGCGTATTGGTCAATTGTGTTAACTTTTTCGTTGCCAAATCATACACATATAAATTTGACGGCGTGTCCGATCCACCAGCATACATGCGTATCATGCTTTCATCTCGCGAAAAGCCAACATTGGTAATACTTTTACTTCCAAAATCGGGCATTTCCAAGGGTTTTCCTGTAGCAACTTCCATGACTTCAATCACATTTTTAGCATCTTCATTGATGTAAGTTACACGATACGTTCCTTTGTCAGTGATATAACTTCCCATGATGTCCCATGATTTTTCCATCACTTTTTCGCGTGTTCCATCTGCTATATTAAATTTCATCAAATATGAAAATTCGCCATCAGCATCTGTTGTATAAAATAGCGAAGCATTGTCGCTTGAAAATTCTTCTGCATCGTTAGCACTTAGTTTCTCATTAACTTTGGTGAGTTTTTTTGAAGCGATATTATATACATACAAATCACTATCATTTGTGTTGATACTTTTGCCAAGTGCCAAATACGATTTGTCATCCGAAATACTTTCAATACCATAACCATCTTCGTTTTTAAACATGAGTTTTGGTGTGAAAGTAGCTACGTCCATTTCATATAAATCCATAAAACGTTTATCACGCTCGTTGGACTGATAGAAGAGACTTTTTTTGTCTTTAGACCAACCCGCAAACGAAGCTCTGGCGCCTTCTGTAGTGGTCAATTCTTGAGACGTTCCATCGGTGTTTTTTACGAAAAGATGAAAAATTTCGTCTCCGTTATTGTCCATTCGGTATAAAATACGTTCGTCTTCTGGGAAAAACGAAATGGAATATATCGAAATACTATCTGATGCTGTAATTGCCGTATATTCACCGCCATTGGTAGGAACCGTATACATATTGAAAATTCCGGAACGGTTACTACGAATCAATAGTTTTGATTTATCTGGAGAAAAACTTCCACCAGACACACTTTCGTTGTCCATCATTTGTTCAATCGTGTATTGCTCTACCGATTGTGCAGTGTCTTTTTTTGTTGATTTTGAATCGTCTTTACAAGAAATAAAGAGGATACACAGCACACAAAATATACCTAGCTTTTTCATGCTGTTAGTTTTTAAGTTGAATTGTGTTAGTTTCTTTAAATGGTTTAATGTCAATCTGTTCCATTTGAGAACGATAGGCATTCCACTCTTCGGTAAAAAATGTATTTGTTTTGTCTAATGCATCTTTGAGTTCATCTTCTGCTTGTTGCATCAATTGACGTTCGGTGTCGGTCAATCCTGTTTTGCGTGAACTTGTGTACCAATTGGCAGTTCCAATACGTTGCATTACTGTAACTTCAGGATTTCGAGTAATTCCTTGACGTTTGTCTACTTTTCCTAAATACAACGCAATGACTTCATCAATTCGTTTGATGATATTTTTAGACGCTGTAATCGCGTCTTTGTGTTTTTTCTTGTCTAATTTGCTAAGTGTTTTTTGATACGTAGTGGCTGCATTTTTACTTTCTACCAATTGTTTTACAGCATCGGCAGCAGTTTGTGTCATCTTTTCAATTTTCTTTCCAGCAGCATAAGTTTCGTCAATATTTTTCTGAGAAACCTTCAAACGTGGATCGCTCGCTACTTTAATGGTCGCTTCCGAAGTTTGATCGCCATAGGTCATTTTCAATTGATACATTCCTGGTTTTACGCCCATTCCGCCTGGCTCACGTCTGCGTTTGCGAATCGTTCTTGATGGTCTGTCCACACCTTTTTCATTCATTCTCCAATACAAACGGTAAATTCCACTGTCTTCTGGAGCTTTGTCTTTCATGGTACGAATCAACTTTCCATTGTTATAAACTTCTAGTTTGATGGAATCCCATTTGACTTTCTTTTCATCTTTTATATCATCATCTTTTTTGTTTTCTTTCGAATCCTTTTTAGCAGGTTTTGGCATGTCTTTCTTCTGAAAGTAATATGAAATCATAGCACCACGTCTTTTGTTTTCACCATGATATGTTGCATCTGCACCAAAACGACTTCCTGTAGGTTGTTGATACGCCGCTTGATATG
>CAZHSA010000172.1:0-7881 GCA_964535135.1 uncultured Kordia sp. | reverse complement strand
GAGTCTCTGTTCGCGTGTGAGACACATTATCATTCCTGATAGACAACGATAACGTAATTCTTTGGCTAATTCTTCATATTGAGCTTCTTCTTGCTCGTCTAAGAACGCATTTTCAATGGAATCCAATCGTTTGCCTTGGTCTTTGAAATCAGTAAATTGATTTTCTCCCTTTTTTCGTTTTGACTGCAAGAACTCATTGAAAACAATTCTATAGAGCCATGTTCTAAATTGACTCTCAAATTTAAATTGAGATAGTTTAGTGATTACTTTTATAAGTGCCTCCTGAGTTAAATCTTCAGCGTCTTGTGGGTTAAAAGCAAATTTCCAAGCAACATTAAAGATGTAAGGCCTATGAATTCCTATAAGTTCGTTTAGAGCTTCCTTACTGCCTTTTAGAGAAGCTTTTACAAGTTTTAAATTCTTTTCTTCCGAGTATTTTTCGCCAAGTTGATTCATTATCTTTTTTCTTTTAGATGCAAATGTCGGAATGGTGTTACAATTACGTTTTTGGTAGTGCCTAACGTAAGTATAACAGGAACTGCTTTCAGAACAACTTCCTGTTATTTTTTATAAATGTAAAATAAAGATTATAGATATACAATGTGGTTTTCCGTAATGCTTCGGCAAGCTCAGCACAAGTGCCTCAATAATCTCAGCAAGAACATTTAGAAAAGTAACATAATTCGTGAATTCGTGGTAAAATAGATTCCTGCCTTCGATGGAATGACAAAACAATACTTATCGAATAGATTCCTACCTGCACAGGAATGACAGTATGGAGAAATTTAACGAAAACTTTTCTTGATACGATCCAAGTTGCGCTTGTTGTCGCGATCTTTGATGGTTTCACGCTTGTCATGGATTTTTTTACCTTTTGCCAAAGCGATAGATAATTTGGCAAGTCCGCGATCGTTTAAAAATAAACGAAGTGGCACAATGGTTAATCCCGAGTTTTTGACTTGCTTGTGCAAACCGCGCAACTCTTTTCTGTTCAACAACAACTTTCGCGTACTTCGTGGTTTGTGGTTATAATGTGTTCCATAAGCATATTCTTCAATATACATATTCACCACAAAGAGTTCGCCGCGTTCATTGAATTCGCAAAAACTTTCTGCAATAGAAGCTTTGCTCAACCGAATGGATTTAATTTCCGTTCCAGTGAGGACGATTCCCGCAGTGTACTTTTCTAGAATTTCGTACTGAAAACGCGCTTTTTTGTTTTGTATGTTGATGTTTTTTTGCATGAATTGCCAAAGTTACTAACATTTCTTAGAATGACAAGTATATCGGTGACTAGGTTTTTTTAGCAGATGCGTATTGAAAATGAAAATGAGATTGTCTAAAACGCTTTAAAAACATTCATGCTGTACAAATATTAAGCGAAGTCTATATGTGATCCAGCATCTCATGAAGGTGATTTTCAACTGTTACGAGAATACTAAGTCTGTGCTGAACTTGTTTCAGTACGAAGCTCAGTTTGACAAAATTGCTACTTTTTAGACAACCTCTTTTGTATGTTAAGTATTTTGTAATGTCTTAATTCACCGTCAACAATTGCACTGTTTTATGATCTCCTGTAATGGTGACAATGTATAAGTTTCCGTTATTATTATCTTTGATAGATTCGTAATCTTCTCTGCGAGTTAGGGTATTTACAAACGCTGGGGTTGTATTGCTATGACCAACGATGAGCACGGTTTTTCCCTCTGTATCTTTTAAAAACTTTTCCAAATCCATCTTATACGGATGGTAGCTGTTTATCTTTAATTCTTTGGAATCTGCCGTGGGTTTTGCCGTTTGTTGAGTTCTGTTGTAATCGGTAGAATACACTGCGTCAAATGGGACTTCTTTAAAAACAGCAGCCCAATATGCAGCTCTGTTATGTCCGTCTTTTGTCAATTCAGGATCTTTATTGCTTTTGTCAGAACGATCTTTTTCCGCGTGGCGAATTAAATAATAAACAGTTGTCGTTGTTTCTTTAGTTTCTTCTTTTTTTTCTTCTTGTGCAAAACAATGAATGGCTAAGAATAAACTTAGCATCAATAAGATGTTTTTTTTCATTAGGTGTGTATTTTTATGAACTAATAGCGAGGGCAATGTCAATCATTTCTCTGAAAGTTTTTGCCCGCTCATCGGAAGTTGTGGTTTCATGTGTGACCAAACTATCCGAAATTGTCAATAAAGATAATGCTTTTACTTGAAAACGCGCAGCAATGGTATACAAAGCCGAAGTTTCCATTTCTACACACAATACACCATATTTAGCCCATTTCTTATAATAATCAGCATCTTCTTGATAAAAAATGTCACTTGTTAAAATATTTCCAGCCTTTACAGGAATGTTTTTTTCTTTGGCAGCAGTAATAGCCGCTAAAAATAATTCCGCATTTGCAGTAGGCGCAAAGTTTTCTCCTTGAAAAGGTAAATCATTCGTGTTGCTATTTGAAGAAGCAGACATGGCAATGATAATGTCTCGAATGTTAACTTCTTTTTGATACGAACCTGCGCTTCCTACACGAATAAGTTTTTGCACGCCAAACGAATTGATTAATTCATGTGCGTAGATAGAAATAGACGGTGCACCCATTCCTGTGCCTTGCACTGAAACAGGTTTGCCGTTAAAAGTTCCAGTATAGCCATACATGCCACGAACGTCATTGTACAATTTAGGATTTTCCAAAAAAGTTTCTGCAATCCATTTGGCACGCATAGGATCGCCAGGTAATAAAACCGTAGGCGCAATGTCGCCTTTTTTTGCGTTGATGTGTATGCTCATAATCAGTAATTGTTTTGTGATGTAGTTCCTGTGACAATGGCAATTCCGTTGGAAGTTCCGATACGAGAAACGCCTGCGTCAATATATTTTTTTGCCGTTTCTAAATCGCGAATACCGCCAGAAGCTTTCAATTTTGCTTTTCCGTCAACGGCTTTTTTCATAAGTGCAATGGCTTCTAGTGTAGCGCCGCCAGTACCAAAACCAGTAGAGGTTTTTACAAAATCAGCACCAGCTGCAACCGCAATTTTAGAAGCTTTTACAATTTCATCATCTGATAAATAACAGGTTTCAATGATGACTTTTAACACACTATGACCAGTTGCCAACTTCATTTGTGCAATTTCTTCTCTGACTAAATCGTCTTTTCCAGATTTTAACCAACCGATGTTGATCACCATATCAAACTCATGTGCGCCGTCGATTTTTGCCTGTTTCATTTCCGCTAATTTCGCTTCGGTACTCATCGCGCCAAGCGGAAAGCCAATTACACTGCATATTTTTACATTGGTATTTGGAAATAAGAAGTTTTGAGCCGATTTTACAAAAGCACTGTTTACACACACCGAGAAAAAACCATATTCAATTGCTTCTTTACAAAGCTTTTCAATAGCTGCTAACGTTGCCGTTGGTTTTAATAAGGTGTGATCAATATATTGGTTGATGTCCATAAAACTTCAGTTTTGCTGTAAATATACTCAAAAAGCAATTCGCCAATACTGATAGATATCATGAAACCATTGCCATGCGCAAACTTTTTACACGCGTTTCAAAATTTGGTTCATTTACAGGAAGTTGCACGTTTTGAAAAAGAGTTATAAAATGTTCATTATGTTCATGTGCTTTGCCTGTTAACACATTAAAATGTACAAAAGAACTCCACATCACGGCTTTGAGCTCTGTTTTTTCTTCATTATACATGCGAATTTCTACTAATAATTGTTTTTTTCCGAATTGAATTAATTGTGATTGAATGCTTACGATTTCCATCACATTTGCAGGTCGTATGTATGCAATTTGATGCGATCCTACAACCCACGTTGTACCAGTTTTTTTAGCATTTTCAAAGATATTTAAGTCGTAATGTGCAATGAGTTGATCTTCACGCGCGTTGATGAGGTAATCTAAATATTTGCTGTTGTTGAGGTGATTTAATGGATCGCAATCTTGGAATCGGATTCTAGTAGTGCTTTCTAAAATTTTTGGTAAGTTTTTCATATGTGTTGTTTTTAAATATACCAATCGGTATATTTTTGATTAAAAAAATAGTTTATGCTTTGAGTTCGTTTTGAATCATATAATCAATTTGGTTCATCGTGTCTTGAATGTAAAAATCGTCTCCCATGGTGTATGCCATAAAAATAGCGCCTTGAATCATGGTATCCATGCGTTTGGCAGCATGCATGGCGTTGACTTCGGTTGAAATTTCTCCACATTCAATTCCATTTTCAATAATGGTTGCCAACTGATCTTGGATGCGTTGAATGATGGTACGTACTTTTTGTAAAAGCAGTGAGTTTTGATTGTTCGCGTCTACGCCAACATTTAGAATAGGACAACCGCCCATTTTATTGGTGTATAAATAGTAATTGCGGTAAAAGTCAGCGATTAAAGACAATTTTTCAATCGGAGAATCGCTTTTGTCCATGTGTTTTACAATCTCTTTCATTAAGAGCTTTACCATGAATTTAAACGATGCAATTGCCAATTCTTCTTTGTTTTTAAAATTGCCATAAATAGCACCTTTGGTTAAGCCAGTAGCTTTGGTAATATCGGAAATGCTCGTTGCCGCGTATCCATTCTTATTAAAAATAGGTGCGACCGTTTCTACAATAAAAGCGGCAGTTTTTTCGGCTTTGGTGATCATTATTCAAATATACATAAAATAATATACCGATCGGTATAAAATGTAGTTTTATTGTAATAACGTAGTGAAAGTATAGTTTATATGTATTTGTAAGTGTTTGATTTTTAGTAAATTTATAAGTATTAACTTAAATAATAAATCATGAAAAAAAGAAATTTAAAAGTACGTTTACACTTAACAAAAAAGAAAATTGCTTCGCTAGATGCTAAGCAACTTACAGGAGGATTTGCGAGTGTAGATGAGCCATTGACAAATAATAGCTTGTGTCCAGTTGAAACATGTTCTTGTACAGATCCTAAATTTGATAATTGTAAGCCTGTACGCGTGTAGAGACCTCTTTTAACAAAAATGAAGCCGTATGGCTAGTCATCAGTTTGAATTATTAATTACACGTATCATGAAGAAAAAGAATTTAAAATTAAGTTTGAGGAAGCACAATATAGCTTCTGTTAACACTAAAACAATCACAGGAGGAATCATAGCATACAGTCCACCAATTACAATTGAGGAAGATGTGTGTCAGCCTTCTGATATTTGTTCCGATAAAGAAACGTGTCCCAAGCATTGTATTACTATTCGTGAGGATGCTTGTTATACAGATCCAATTTTGAGTTGTACGCCTGACGGTTGTGGAAATTCGATGAATGTTTGTCCATTATAAAAAACACTTACTATGAAAAAAAAGAATTTACACATAAAGTTACGTTTGGGAAAGAGTAATATAGCCGCTTTTAACATGCGAGCGGTAAAAGGTGGAACTGGAAATCCAGGAGATCCGCTACCAAACACAATCGGTCGTCCTTGTCCATTTACAGATACCTGTCCGTATACACAAACCTGTCCGTTTCAAAATTGTCAAACCGTTAAAGTTGATGCGTGTTATACAGATCCGGGCATAAGTTGTGCACCAGATACCTGTGCAGGTACGGTTAAAAATTAGTATTGAATTATATGATCCTACTATATAATTATATTTTTGAGTTAGTTAAAGGAGATAGAAGTGTATAGATGTATATGCTTCTATCTTTTTTGTTTGTACGAGTTATAAACTCGCACAAACAAAAATTAGTTTCAAACTGACACTAACAAAAAATTAATTACAAACTCGCACAAACAAAAATCGGTTGTAAACTAGCACAAACAATTTAGTTGTAAACTTGTACAAATAAATGATTTGTAAACTCGTACAGACAAAAAGTATATTGGAAATTTGCAGAAACTACTTTTCTTGGATTGTATAGAGTTCTTTGGCTTCCAGTTTTCCACGTAATTCTTTGTTTCCGAACGACATGACTTGGAATTTGGTTTCGAGTTGTAAGCTGTCTTTTAATTCTTTTGAGATAAGAATGTCTACTGCTAAACTATTGCAAAGCGATTGAATTCTCGCCGTTGCATTGAGAACATCGCCAGTGAAGATAATTTCTTTTTTGATAGTCCCTATTTCGCCTGTAGTTACGATTCCTAAGTGCAATCCCGCTTTGAATTCAGGTTGTATGCCAAACTTTTTTTGAAATTCTGCATGTTTTGCTTCTAGATCTTTTTTCATGGAGAAGAAACATGCAACACAATTATTGTGGTGAATCCCATTTTTATACGTCCACGAAACCACCATTTCATCACCTACGTATTGATAAATTTCTCCAGAATGTGCAATTACAGCATCAGATAACGTAAAATAATATTCTTTTAATAATTCAAAATACATGACATGTCCTAGTTGTTCCGCAATTGTGGTGGATGATTTCATGTCTAAAAACATAAAAATTCGGTGTTCTTCTTTGGGCGTATGATATTTTCCTCTGATGAAATTTGCCAGCACACCATATCCAATATTTTCACTGAGTTCCGCGTAGAATAGGGAAGCAGTTAACGAAATAAACATTTGAAAACCTGTGCTTATAAACGTAATACTCGTTAAATAGTCATAAAATTTATTCCAAACTACTGGATCAAACATGCTCGTTTGCAATTCCATACTTGCGGCCATCGGATACATAAGTACGATAATCAAAAACAGAAAGAATGAGTAGACGAAGAGTTTGCCTATAATGGTTTTTAAAAAACTACTTTTCGCAAAAAAACGATTGAGAAATAACACTTCAATAGTTCCTATAAGAAAACCCACCAACGTAACTGCTAACATTGCGAATACAAAGACTTGCCCATTGACTTCTATAACGCCTTTCGGACGATATCCGTAATCTTTTGTTGCGGCAATTTCAATCAATAAAAAGATGACTCCAAAAAGTAACCATATCACGCCAAACGGGATAATTTGTGTCAGATATCTTTTAAGTCTTGGTGAAAGCATGTTTTGTAATCGCTGTTGTGTAGCTAAAAGTACTTAAAAGATTTTAAATGTAGTACGAGTTGGAGACTCGCACTAATTTTCAGTCGGAAATTTGCATTGACTTTTAGTTGGAGACTCGCACTGATAGACTTGCACTAATTTTTAGTTGGAGACTAGATCAGACTTAAATTATTAATAAACTTTAACGTTTTCCTTTAAAATAAAGCCTTTCCTACAGCGTTTATTGTATGAATCTTGTAGTTCAGGAGATATGGAAATATTCCCTGTCTTTGTTAGTAAAGAATAAGAGCAGCTCGTAAAAGCTGCTCTTATTTATTTTTATTGAAATATAGTATGTAGAAACGTTATTCTGGACTTGACCTGAAATCTCATCAAACGAATCTTTCTTAATTTTCGATCAAATCTGTTTGATTCCGAAACACCAATTCATCATCAAATTCATCTAACAAAATAATACTATCTGCCGTGACTTTTCCGCTGAGTATTTCTTTGGAAAGTGCATTTAAAACTCTGCGTTGAATGACGCGTTTTACAGGTCGCGCACCAAATTGTGGATCGAATCCTTGTTGTGCTAAATACGTAATTGCTTCTTCGGTAGCATCCAAGGTAATTTGCTGCTTTGCCAACATTTTGACAGTTTTTTTGATCTGTAAACGTACAATTTCTTTGATATCTTGTTGCGTTAACGGCGTAAACATGACAATATCATCAATACGATTCAAAAATTCTGGTCGTACCGCCTTCTTCAACAATCCTAACACTTCCACTTTGGCAGCTTCTGTGGCGCTGTACATGTCTTTCATTGCCTTAAATTTTTCTTCAATGATATGACTTCCCATGTTGGAGGTCATAATGATGATCGCATTTTTAAAATCGGCAACTCTTCCTTTATTATCCGTCAAACGTCCTTCGTCCAATACTTGTAATAAG